>NZ_JBHURI010000100.1:0-12817 GCF_042673425.1 Agromyces sp. NPDC056965
GATCCGGTGCTGCCGACGGGGTGCCCGGGAAACATCGACCGTCCGGGGTGAAATATGCGGCAGGGCGGGCATCTTCGTCGCGCCCGCCCTGATCCTCATCGGCATCTTCCTGCTGTTCCCCGCGGTGTGGACGATCTGGCTCGGCATGACCGACTACCGGCTCACCGGCCTGCAGGCCGCGTCGCCGGAGTTCGTCGGCCTCGACAACTACGTCGAGGCGCTCACCGACCCGTCGTTCTGGAACTCGCTCTGGCTGACGCTCATCTTCGTGCTCTTCTCGGGCATCATCGGCCAGACGCTCATCGGCTTCGGGCTCGCCTGGTCGGTGCGCAACATCCACGGCTGGACGAAGGGACTCATCGAGGGCCTCGTGCTGGCCGCCTGGGTCATCCCGGCATCCGTCGCCTCGTTCCTCTGGCTCGTCCTGCTCGACCGGCGGGGCGGCACGATCAACGGCCTGCTCGGCACCGAGGGCACCGCCTGGTTGATCGACCACCCGATGCAGGCGATCATCATCTTCAACATCTGGGTCGGCACCGCCTTCTCGATGCAGCTCTTCTCTTCGGCGCTCAGCGCCGTTCCGCCGTCGCAGATCGAGAGCGCCAAGATGGTCGGCGCCTCGGGGTGGCAGCAGCTCCGCGACGTGATCGTGCCGAACATCAAGGGGCACATCCTCACGAACACGCTGCTCATCACCCTGTGGACGTTCAACACCTTCACGCCCTACCTCGTGACGGCCGGCGGCCCCAACGGCAAGACCGAGATCCTCTCGGTGTACATCTACGAGACGGCGATCCCCGGCGGCCAGCTCGGCCTCGGCGCCGCGATCTCGCTCATCATGCTGCTCATCAACCTCGTCATCGCGCTCGCCTACGTGCGCGTGTCGAAGGGAAGGAAGAAGCGATGACCGCCACCCCCGTGCGGAAGGTCGCGGCGAACTCGACCGTGCGGCACTTCCTCTCCCGAGTCGCCTTCGCCGTCATCATGACGATCGTGGGCGTGCTCTTCGCCCTGCCGATGGTCTGGCTCGTGCTCGCACCGTTCGACGCGACGCCGTCGCTGTCGTTGTCGTGGCCCGACTGGACGCTCGACAACTTCGCGCGCCTCGCCGAGAACCCCTACGCGCTGCGCTCCATCGGCAACTCGCTGCTGCTCGGCATCGGCACGATGGTGATCGTCGTCGTGCTCGGTGCGCTCGCGGCCTACGCGATGAGCCGCATCCGCATCCCGGGGCGCGACGGCATCCTGTACGGGCTGCTGCTGCTCTCCTCGATCGTGACGGGCACGGCAGCCATGGTGCCGACGTTCCAGATCATCACGCAGCTCGGCCTCATCAACTCCTACGTCGGCGTGCTCCTCGTGCTCGCGGGCGGCATCCTGCCGACCGTGATCTTCATCCTCAAGGACTTCATGGACTCGATCCCGAAGTCCTACGAGGAATCGGCGCGGCTCTACGGCGCCGGCCCGTTCCGCATCCTCCGCGACGTCGTCGCGCCGATCGCACGGCCCGGCCTGGCGTTCATCTCGATCTGGACCATCGTGCAGGTCTGGGGCAACTTCCTCGTGCCCTTCATCCTGCTGCGCAGCCCCGACCTGCAGCCCGCAGCGGTGCTCATGTACACCTTCTACACCGAGAGCGGACAGGCCGACCTGCGGCTCATCTCGACCTTCGCGCTGCTCTTCTCGGCTCCCGTGCTCATCATCTATTTCGTCGTCAACCGTCGCTACGGTTTCCGCTTCCATGGAGGTATCAAGTCCTGATGGCCGGTATCAACGCCACTCAACTCGTCAAGGAGTACCCCGGAGGCGTCCGCGGCGTCGACGAGGTCGACGTGCAGATCGACGACGGCGAGTTCTTCGCACTGCTCGGCCCCTCGGGCTGCGGCAAGACCACCCTGCTGCGCTCGATCGCGGGCCTCGAGGCGATCACCGCCGGAACCCTCGTCATCGGCGACCGCGACGTCACCAACGCCGAGCCCGGCGCCCGCGGGGTCGCGATGGTCTTCCAGGACTACGCGCTCTTCCCTCACATGGACGTGGGCGACAATATCGCGTACCCGCTGCGGATCAAGCACGTCAAGCGCGACGAGCGACGCGCCACGGCCGAGAAGGTCGGCGACGGCCTCTCGCTCCAGGGCCTCATCGAGCGCCGGCCGGGCCAGCTCTCGGGCGGGCAGCAGCAGCGCGTGGCGCTCGCCCGCGCGGTCGCGACGCGACCCGACGTGCTGCTCCTCGACGAGCCGCTGTCGAACCTCGACGCCCGGCTCCGGCTCGAGGCGCGCACGTTCCTGAAGGAGCTGCAGCGCGATCTCGGTGTCACGACCGTGTTCGTCACCCACGACCAGGCCGAGGCGCTCGCGCTCGCCGACCGCATCGCGGTCATGAAGGCGGGCAAGCTCCAGCAGATCGGCACGCCCCGCGAGGTGTTCCAGCGGCCGAACAACACCTTCGTCGCCGGGTTCATCGGCTCGAACCCGATGAACCTCATCGAGACTTCGGTGACCGGCGGCGCGATCTCGATCGGCGAGACGACGGTGCCCGTGCCGGTCGGCACCGAGGCGCTCGTGCGCGACGGCCAGTCGGTGATCTGGGGCATCCGGCCCGAGTACCTGCGTTGGGTCACGAGCGAGGAGCCGGGCGCGATCCCGGCGGAGGTGAGCGTCGTCGAGAACCTCGGCGCGAGCGTGCTCATCGCCGTGAACGCGAGCGGGCACAAGTTCCAGGTCGTCGTGCCCGAAGACCACGAGCCGGCCCCCGGCGACCACGGCTGGCTCGTGCCGCAGGCCGCGAAGACCCTGCTCTTCGACGCCGAGTCGACGCAGCGCATCGGCTGACGCGATGACGACGATCCGCCGCACCGTTCGCATCACGGTCGACACGCAGAACGAGCACCGGTTCCTCGACGTGCCGTTCGAGGTGCCGCCCGGCACCGATTCGCTCGAGGTCGCGATCCGCTACGACGGCTCGAACGCGGGCATCGACCTCGGCTGCGAGGGGGCGAGCGGATGGCGCGGCTGGTCGGGCGGTGCCCGCACCGAGTTCGTCATCCACCCGGCCGACGCGACGCCCGGCTACCTGCCGGGCGCGCCCGAGGCGGGGGAGTGGAACGTCGTGCTCGGCCTGCATCGGGTCCCCTCCGAGGGCGTCGAGGTCGAGGTCGAGGTCACCATCCCGGCATCGCGCGCGGTGCCGCAGCTTCCGGGCGCCTCGCCCGCGACGCGCACCGTGCGCGGCAGCGATCGCGGGCTGCCGGCCGAACCCGGCCTCACGTGGTTCGCGGGCGACTTCCACGGCCACACGCTCCACTCCGACGGGCGCCTGCCGATCGGCGGACTCGCCGCTCTCGGCGTGGCGAGCGGCCTCGACTTCATGGCCGTCACCGACCACAACACGGTGAGTCATCACGCACACCTTCCGGCCGAGGGCGCGAGGCACGGCATCACGCTCCTGCCCGGACAGGAGGTGACGACCCACCGCGGCCACGCGAACGCGTTCGGCGACATCGGCTGGATCGACTTCCGCGAGCCCGCGCAGCGCTGGGTCGACGAGGTCGAGCGGCGCGGCGGCATCCTGAGCATCAACCACCCGATCTCGGGCGACTGCTCCTGGCTGCACCGACTCGAACGCCGGCCGGCCGCCGTCGAGCTCTGGCACTCGACCTGGTACCTCGAGCTCATCTCGACCGCGCCCTTCGCGTGGTTCCGCACCTGGCCCGAGGGCGCGACGCTGCTCGGCGGCAGCGACACGCACATGGTCGAGGAACCGCAGCGCCCCGGCACGCCGACGACGTGGGTCGCGGCGGCGGACGACTCGGTCGAGGCGATCCTCGACGGCGTCCGCGCCGGACGCACGGCGATCACGGGCAGCGGCAGCTTCGACGGCACGGTGCTCATGCCCGAGCTCATGCGCGCCCCGGCACTCGTGCGGCTCGGCGACGAGGTCGTCGCGGTCGACGCGGAGGGCCTCGTGCTCGTCGACGGCTTCGGGCGGCGTCGTTCGGTGCGTTCGGCGCGCGAGGCGTTCGCGGCCGACCCCGCCGACGGGCCGTTCCACCTCGTGCTCGCTGACCGCCGCATCATGGCGCTCTGCGCGTAGCCGGCATCGCCTGGACCACCGCACCCCGAACCACCGCGCGACGAACCACCGCGCGACGAACCACCGCTTGGAGTGACCATGGACGCCCCCGATGAACTCGTGATCGTGCCGCACACGCACTGGGATCGCGAGTGGTACGAGCCGCACGACGTGTTCCGGCTGCGGCTCGTGCACATGGTCGACCGGCTGCTCGGCACGCTCGAGGAGAATCCCGGGTACCGCTTCACCCTCGACGGGCAGGCCGCGGCGATCGACGACTACCTCGAGATCCGGCCGGAGCAGCGCGAGCGCGTCGTCGCGGCGATCGAACGCGGGCAGCTCGCGATCGGCCCATTCCTCATCCTGCTCGACGAGTTCCTCTGCGACGGCGAGACGATCGTGCGCAACCTCGAGCTCGGCCTCCGGTCGAGTCGGCGGCTGGGGCCCGAGATGCGGGTCGGCTACCTGCCCGACATGTTCGGCCACGCGGCGCAGATGCCGCAGCTGCTGCGCGGGTTCGGCCTGCGCGACGCCGCCCTCTGGCGCGGCGTTCCCGCACGGATCGACCGCCACGCGTTCGCATGGACCGCGCCCGACGGTTCGACGGTGCGCACCGAGTACCTCCTCGACGGCTACGGCAACGCCCTCGACCTCTTCGCCCTGCCCGGCCAGCTGGGCGCACTCGTCGCCGAGTACGGGCAGTCGGTCGCGAGCTGGTACGGATCCGACCCGATCCTCGGCATGCTCGGCACCGACCACAGCGCGCCGCCCGCCGACCTCATGCCGCTCGTCGAGGCGGCGAACGCATCGGGCGGTGCCGTCGGCCTGACCGTCGACACCATCGAGGGGTACGTGCGGGCGGTCGCTCCCGAGTGGGCGGCGGGCGACGACGGCGCACTCGCCGACCTGCCGGTCGTCGCGGGGGAGCTCCGGGCGCACACCCGCGGCAACCTCCTGCCGGGCGTCTTCTCGATCCGCACGAACCTCAAGCAGGCGATGGCCGACGCCGAACGCCGGCTCTCCACCGCGGAGCGGCTCGACGCCGCCTTCGGCGCCGACGACCACCGCGCGTTCTTCGACACCGCCTGGTACCGGCTCGTCGAGAGCACCGCGCACGACTCCGTCACCGGGTGCGGGGTCGACGCGACCGCCGTCGAGGTCGAGGGGCGCCTCGCGGCGGCGGGCCATGTCGCGCGCGGCGTGATCCTGCGCACGATGGAGCGGCTCGCGGCATCCGTCGCACCCGACCGCCATGTCGTCGCGAACCCGACCGGCTTCGCTCGGCGGGCGCACGTCGAGATCCGCCTGCACGACCCCGAGCGGCTGGAGCTCGGCGATGGCGTGCAGTTGCTCGACGCCCTGCCCGAAGTGCTCGGCGACGAACGGCTCACGACCGCCGAACTGCCGAAGCTGCTGAACCGCATCCACGGCCGCGAGCTCTTCGGCCAGCTCATCAACGCCTGGCGCTTCAGCGACGACGGTCTGCGGTTCGAGGTCGCCGAGGCGCCGGTCGGCGACTTCGACCTGGCCGCGTTCACCGAGGAGCTCGACCGGCGCATCGCCTCGGACGCCTCGGGCGAGCGGGTCTGGCGCGTCGAGATCATCGCCGACCCGCGCCGTCGGGCCGTGGTGGGCATCGACGTCGGCGGCATCGGGGTCGCGAGCCTCGACCCCGCGACCGCACGGGCGACGGATGACCCGGTGACGGTGTCGCCCGACTCGCTCTCCAATCGCGCACTGACCGCGACGGTCGACGAGCTCGGCGGCGTGCGCATCGAGGCCGCCGACGGCACGGTGCTCGCCGATGCGCTGCGACTCGTCGACGAGGGCGATCGCGGCGACTCGTACAACTACGGGCCGGTCGACCCGACAACGGCGGTGACCGACCCGACGTCGGTCGAGGTGACCGTGCTCGAGGCCGGCCCGATCCGCGGCCGACTCCTGGTGCGCCGCCGCTACGCCGTGCCCGCCGCACTCGACCCGGTCGACCGGGATCGGCGCGCAGCGGCATCCGTCGACCTCGTCGTCGACACCGTGCTGGAACTCCGCGAGGGCGAGCCGATGCTGCGCGTGCGGGTCGACTTCGTGAATCCGGCCGCTGACCACCGGCTGCGGGTGCTCGTGCCCACCGGTGTCGCCGCACTGCCGGGCTCATCGGCCGCCGGCCAGTACGCCGTCACGGAGCGCGGGCGAATCGGCGAAGCCGGTTCGGTCGGCGAGTTCCCCCTGCCCACCTATCCCGTCGCCCGCTTCGTGCATGCCGGGCGGGCGAGCGTCATCGTCACGAAGCACTCCGAGTACGAGATCGTCGACCACCCGCAGGCGGGCGTCGACGCGATCGCGCTCACGCTCGTGCGCGCCGTCGGCATGATGAGCGTCAACGTGCACCCGCTCCGCGACGAGCCGGCCGGCGCCGAGTTCGCCGTGCCGGGCGCGCAGTACCTCGGCACCCCGGTTTCGACCGAGTTCGCGATCCTGCCGTCGGCATCCGGATGGACCGCGTCGGGCGCAGCCCGCTGGGCCGAGCTCGTGCGGGTCGAGCCCGAGGTGGCGCGCGGCACGCGCGGCGGTCCGACCGTCGTCGGCGGCGTCGCCGGTGCCGGCGGAGCGGCCGAGGCATCCGAGCTGCCGACCGCACCGGTCGTCGAGGTCGCGGGCGACGTCGTGCTCGAGTCGCTGCGCACGACGACGGATGCCGCCGGGAACCCGGTCGTCGAGGCGCGGTTCGTGAACTACCGGGCCGAGCCGCAGGTGCTCGGCGCCGGGGCATCCGGCCGTTGGGATCGCACCGACCTGGCCGGGGAGGTCGTCGAGCGCGACGTCGATCTCGCCACGACCGTCATCGGAGCGAGCCGCATCGAGACCTTCCGGCAGCGCGTCGCCGACACGCCCCCCGATCACGGGTGACGCCGAGGGGCCCACGACCCTCTACTGTCAGAACAACCGGACAACTGGAGAATCCATGGCGCAGTTGGAGCATCGCCTCCCCGTCGAGCTGTTCCTCGACCTCGATCGCTCGGGGCCCGTGCCCCTGTACTACCAGATCGCGAGTCGACTCGAGCAGGCGATCCTCGACCAGACGCTGCCCGCGGGTGCGCGCCTCGAGAACGAGGTCGCGCTCGCGGCCCGGCTCGGCCTCTCCCGGCCGACGATCCGGCGCGCCATCCAGGACCTCGTCGACAAGGGCCTGCTCGTGCGGCGCCGGGGCATCGGCACGCAGGTCGTGCACGGCAAGGTGACGCGCAACGTCGAGCTCACGAGCCTCTACGAGGACCTCGAGCGATCGGGCCAGAAGCCCGAGACGCGAGTGCTCTCGGTCGAGGTCGTGCCCGCCGACGAAGCGGCGCTCGAGGCGCTCGGCATCGCCCCCGGCAGCCCGGTGCTCCACGTGCAGCGGCTGCGCAGCGCCGATGGCGTGCCGCTCGCGATCCTCGACAACGTGCTGCCCGAGCAGTTCACCGATCTCGACCGCGAGGCGCTCGAGAAGCACGGGCTGTACCAGCTGCTGCGGGCGCGGGGTGTGACCATGCGCGTCGCGAAGCAGCGAATCGGGGCCCGCGCGGCGACGGCTCGCGAGGCGGAGCTGCTCGACCTGTCGCGCGGCGCGCCGGTGCTCACGATGGCGCGCACCGCCTTCGACAACTCGGGCGTCGCCGTGGAGTTCGGGCAGCACTGCTACCGGCCCGACCGCTACTCGTTCGAGGTCACGCTCGTCGACCGCTGAGCGCGGCCGGCTGCTGAGCGAGGCCGCCACGCGCGGCCGACCGCTGACCGCGGCCGACCGCTCGCTCGCGCTCAGCCGAGCAGCGGCCGCTGCGCCTGCCTGGCCTCCTCGTACTCCCCGCGTGCGGCCTGCACGCTCGGCGTCGCGGAGGTCTCGGCGACGGGCACGTCCCACCATCCGCCGCCGTCGGGGCCGGCGAGCAGCGGGTCGCTCTCGACGTGGATGAGCGTCGAGGTCGGCGACGCCTTCGCGGTCGCCATGGCGCGGCCGAGGTCGGCGATGGCGTCGGGGCCCGGGGCGATCTCGATGACGTCGATCCCGTAGCTGCGCGCATTGGCGGCGAGGTCGACGGGCAACGGCTCCGTGCCCTGGAAGTTGCGGGTCGCCGGGTCGTAGCGGCGGTACCTCGTGCCGAAGCGCTGGCTGCCGACGGACTCCGAGAGGTTGCCGATCGAGGCGTAGCCCTGGTTCTGCACGAGCACGACGATGAGCTTCTGGCCCTCGGCGACCGCGGTCACGAGTTCGGTGTGCAGCATCAGGTACGAGCCGTCGCCGACCATCACGATGACATCGCGATCGGGCGCGGCGCGGCGCACGCCGAGACCGCCCGCGATCTCGTACCCCATGCACGAGAAGGCGTACTCGACGTGGTAGCCGAGCGCGTCGCGCACGCGCCAGAGCCGGTGCAGGTCGCCCGGCAGGGAGCCTGCCGCCTGCACGACGACGTCGCGCGGCTCGCTCGCCGCCTGCACGGCGCCGATGATCTCGGCCTGCGCCGGCCGATCGCGACCCGACGGCACGAACGAGGCGTCGACGACGGCGTTCCACGACTGCTGCTCGGCGGCCACGAGCTCCGACATCGCCGGCGTCACGCGGTACCCCGCGAGCTCGACCTCGAGGGCTTCGAGCGCGGTGCGGGCGTCGGCGATCACGGGCAGCTCGGTGCCGTGCTTGTACGCGTCGAACGGTGCGACGTTGACGTTCACGAACGTGACATCCGGGTGCTGGAAGGCGCTGCGGCTCGCCGTCGTGAAGTCGCTGTACCGGGTGCCGATGCCGATGACGACATCGGCCTCCGCGGCGAACCGGTTGGCCGCGGTCGTGCCGGTGGCGCCCACGCCGCCGAGCGAGGCGGGGTGGTCCCAGGGGATGGCCCCGCCGCCGGCCTGGGTGGTGCCGACCGGGATGCCGGTGGCCTCGACGAGCCGGCGCAGCACCTCCTCGGCGCCCGAGTAGATCACCCCGCCGCCCGCGACGATCATGGGCGAGCGGGCCGCGCGGATGGCGGCGCCCGCTCGGGCGAGCGGGCCGGGTTCGGGGAGCGGGCGGCGCACGTGCCACTCCCGGTCGGCGAGGAAGGCGAGCGGTACGTCGAGCGCCTCGGCCTGCACGTCTTCGGGCAGTGCGATCGTGACGGCCCCGGTCTCCGCGGGGTCGGTCAGCACGCGCATGGCGCCGAGCGCGATCGAGAAGAGCTGCTCGGGCCGCTCGACGCGATCGAAGAAGCGCGACAGCGGGCGGAAGGCATCGGTGACCTGCAGGCTCGGGTCGTGCGGCAGCTCGAGCTGCTGCAGCACCGGGTCGGCGACCCGGGTCGCGAAGGTGTCGCTCGGCAGCAGCAGCGCGGGCAGGCGGTTGCTCGTCGCGAGCGCGGCACCCGTCAGCATGTTCGCCGCACCGGGGCCGACCGACGCGGTGCTCGCGAAGGTCGCGCGGCGGCGGCGCATGCGGGCGAAGCCCACCGACTGGTGCACCATCGCCTGCTCGTTGCGCGCCTGGTAGTACGGCATGAGATCGGGCGTCGAGGCGTTCGACTCCATGAGCGCCTGCCCGAGTCCGGCGACGTTGCCGTGGCCGAAGATGCCGAACATGCCGGGGATCGTGCGCTCGCGGATGTCGCCGTCGACGGTCCACTGGTGGGCGAGGAACTCGACGAGCGCCTGCCCGACGGTCATTCGCCTGGTCATCGGGTTCCGGCTCACGGGCGAGCTCCATTCGTCGTGCGGATGTAGGGCAGGCGGTCGTCGGCCGCCTCGTGCTGCCAGGCTTCGCGCACCCACTCGTGCGCCGGCTCGTCGGTGATGCGCCAGACCCGATCACCGGGCCCCGCCATGACGTTGAGGTAGTAGAGGTCGTGGGTCGGCGGCGCCACGGCGGGCCCGTGGAATCCGCCGGGGACGAGGGCGGTGTCGCCGGCGCGCACCCGTTCGTCGAGTTCGATCTCGGTCGCCGCCGACGACGCGGCGGCGAAGAGGGCGTACGGGTCGGCCCCGGCGCCGCTCGCGGCCGCGGGTGCACCCGGCGCCGGCGCGAGCTCGAAGTAGTAGATCTCCTCGAGCTGCGACTCGCGGTCCGGCAGCTCCTCGTCGTGCTTGTGGGGCGGGTAACTCGACCAGTTGCCGGCGGGGGTGATGACCTCGCACACGATGAGCCGCTCGGCGTCGAGCACCGCGGGCGTGCCGAGATCGTGCACCTGCCGGCTCGCGCGGCCGCGGCCGCGGAGCTCGACGGGCACCTCGTCGCGGCCGATGCGCCGAAGCGGATGCCGCGTGGTCGCCGGCGCCTCGGCCACCGCGACGCGGCCGGTGCCGGCGGCGGTGCCGGGGGCGCTGAGGGTCGCGCTCGTGCCCGGGGGCAGGTACAGGCAGTCGGTCGGACCGTCGAAGACCGAGGCCCGGCCTTCGAGTTCGACCTCGTGCACCGCGCCGTCCTCGGTGATCGCGCGCACGAGGCATCCGCCCTCGAGGGGAACGATGAGCCGCTCGACCTCGCCGGCGGGAAGCTCGAGCTCCCGCTCGCGGAAGTCCGCCGTGCGGAGCCCGGTGTGCTGCCAGCCGTCGAGGGATGCGTCGACCACGACGTCCCAGTCGTCTCGGGCGAGGCTCGCCCGGGGATGGAACCAGGTTTCACGGCCGGTCGCCGTCGTCCGCTCCGTCACGGATGCTCCTTCGGTCTCGTCGGTCAGCCGGCGTGCACGAGCGCCGCAGCGGTGTCGACGGCTCGTGCAACGTCGCCGTCGGGAGGATAGACGAGCGTGCGCCCGACCACGAGCCCGCGCACGCCGGGCAGGGCGAGTGCGCGCTTCCAACTGGCGTAGGTGGCCTCGGGGTCGCCGCCGCGCTCGCCGCCGAGGAGGAGGGTCGGCAGGGTCGTCGCGGCCATCACCCGTTCCATCTCGTCGACGACGGGGAGCTTCAACCAGGTGTAGGCCGAGCTCGTGCCGAGCCCCGACGCGATCGCGACGGAGGTGATCACGGCATCGGCGGTGAGGTCGTTGACGACGCCGGTCGGGCCGTGCGTGCTCATGAAGGGCTCGATCATGATCGGCACGCCGGCCGCGGCGGCCGCGGTCACAGCAGCGGCGCAGGCCTCGATCGTCGCGACCGAGCCCGCGTCCTGCAGGTTGATGCGCAGCAGCGCCTTCGCGAAGTCGAGCCGGTCGCGAACGATGCCGTCGATGTCGTAGCCGGTGAACCGGTCGTCCATCTCGAAGCTCGAGCCGCGCAGCCCCCCGCGGTTCATCGACCCGACGACGACCTTGCCGTCGAGGGCGCCGAGCAGTGCGAGGTCGTCGATGATGTCGGGCGTCGCGAGCACGCCGTCGACACCCGGGCGGCTGAGCGCGAGGGCGAGGCGGTCGAGCAGCTCGTACCGGTCGGCCATCGCCATCGGCTCGTCGCCGACGCCGAGTGAGCCGCGGGCCGGGTGGTCGGCGGCGACGATGAAGAGCCGGCCGTTGTCGCCGAGCACCGGCCGTCGGGTTCGCGCGGCGAACCGTTCGGCGATGGCCGTCGGGTCGACGGCACGGCGATCGCGGAGCCGGGCGAACCGCTCGTCGTCGAGGAATCGCAGGGGCGCCTCAGGATGCATCGGCGTCTCCTTCGTCGCGCCCGTGCCGGGCGCCGGGAGCGCCTGCGATGACCGGTTCGTTCGCGGCCGGGTCGATCCCGTCGAAGCCACCGAGACCACGCTCGCCGGCCAAGCGCGCGACCTCGGCGCTCGTCGGCATCGCGGTCGAGCACTCCCGCCGGGTGGCCACGATCGCGCCCGCGACGTTCGCGAAGGTGAGGATGCGTTCGAGCGACCAGCCCGAGAGGAGGCCGTGGCAGAACGCGCCGCCGAAGCCGTCGCCCGCGCCGAGCCCGTTGACCACCTGCACCGTGAGCGCGGGCAGCTCGACGGTCTCCTCGCGCGTCTTCGCGAGCACGCCGGCCGGGCCGCGCTTGACGACGGCGATCTCGACGCCGCGGTCGAGCAGTGCATCGGCCGCCCGGTACGGATCGCGTTCGCCGACGGCGACCTCGCACTCGTCGAGGTTGCCGATGGCGATCGCGACCGAGTCGAGGGCTGCCGAGGCCTCGCGCCGTGCATCGTCGACGGAGCTCCAGAACATCGGCCGGTAGTCGAGGTCGAGCACGGTGCCGGAGCGGCGGCCGCGCGCGGCCCACGCGGCGTGGTGGGCGCCGCGGCTCGGCTCCTCGCTCAGCCCCGTGACCGTCGACCAGTAGACCGCGGCGGAGCGGATGTCGTCGAGCGGCAGGCTCTCGACCGTGATCTCGAGGTCGGGCGCCTTCGGCTTGCGGTAGAAGGTGATCGGGAAGTCGTCGGGAGGGAAGATCTCGCAGAAGGTGAGGGGGGTCAGCAGCGCGGGCTCGGCGCCCACGAACCGGGGGTCGACCCCGAACCCGTCGAGCTCCCGCCGGATGTACCGGCCGAATGCGTCGTCGCCGGTGCGGGTGACGACCGCGCTGCGCCGCCCATGGCGGGCCGCTGCGATCGCGACGTTCGTGGCGCTGCCGCCGACCGACTTGGTGAACGTGTCGACGTCTTCGAGGTGCACGCCGTCGCGCGTCGGGTAGAGGTCGATGCCCACGCGTCCGATGGTGATGACGTCGAATGGCGATGCTGTCGTGATGGTCATACTGCGTCGTACAACTTTCTGCCGGTGCCGTGGGCGATTGCCCTCAGTTTACACAGAATGTCCTGACAAAGTAGTGCCATCTGCGATCGAGCGGATGC
>NZ_JBHURI010000101.1:0-12796 GCF_042673425.1 Agromyces sp. NPDC056965
CCCTCGATGAGGGCCGCCCCGCGGCATCCCGCCGATCGATGCCGCCGCTCGCTCAGGCCTCCTGCTCGGCGCCGAAGCGCTGGCGCACCTCGAGCGGGATGAGCGGCTTCTCTCCGCGGGCCTTGATCTGCTGCACGGCCCAGGTGTTGCCGTCGGGGTCGGCGAAGCCGAAGAAGGTGCCGCCGTCGCGCTCGTCGAAGACCGTGATCTCACTCGCCTCGACCCCCCGCGAGATCAACTCGTCGCGAGCGGCCGCGGCATCGGCGACGACGAGCTGCAGGCCGTGCAGGGAGCCCGGCGCCATCTCGTTCTGCGACGGCAGCGTGCCGACCACGATCGAGCAGCCCGAGCCGCGGGGCGTGAGCTGCGCGATGTGCATGTCGCCGTTCCGCGTGTCGTGGTCGAGGTCGAAGCCGAGCTGGTCGCGGTAGAACGCGATCGATCGGTCGAGGTCGCTCACGGGCACGATGACGACTTCAAGTGTCCAGTCCATGGGGTGCTCCGTTCGGTGCGTGTTGGCCGGTCAGACGGCGAGGACGCCGTCGAGACGCGCGTAGCCCTCGGTGAGGCCCTGCTCCATGTTGCTCTGGATCATGCCGTCGCGGGCCTCGAGGCTCGGGTAGGTGGAGTGGATGCGGAGCAGCGTGCGCCCGCCGCCGAGGTCTTCGAACGACATCGACTCGACCGCGACGACGTCGGGGAAGCCCTCGTACTCGAAGGTCTGCACCGCGAACTCGTTCTCGCGCACCGAGTGGAAGGTGCCGTTGAAGGCGTACTCCTCACCGTCGGGGTCGACGTGCAGATAGCGGTACCCGCCCTGCGGAACGAAGTCCCACCGGTCGACCTTCATCTCGTAGCCGTTCGGGCCGAGCCAGCGCTTGACGAGCTCGGGGTCGCGGTGCGCGTTGAAGACGGCGGCGACGGGTGCATCGAACTCGCGCTCGATCTCGACGAAGGGCAGGCCTTCGGGGGCGGTGATGCTGACGGGGTTCGTCATGATTCGTTCTCTTCTCCGGTACGGCCGGCTGCTGCGCCGGCTTCAGGGATGTCGCCGCGGTGCGCGATCGGCGCACGGGAGGCGACGGATGCCCCGGCGTCCGGGCCGGGGGCTTCGGCGAGCAGCGCATCCAACGTGCGGAACTGCTGCTCGTGGATCAGCCGGTAGCGGTCGATCCACGCGGTGAGGGCTTCGAGCTGGGCCGCGTCGAGGTGCACGGGACGGCGCTGCGCGTCACGTGTCCTCGTGACGAGCCCCGCGTGCTCGAGCACCTGGATGTGCTTCGAGACGGCCTGCTTGGTGATCGCGAACGGCTCGGCGAGC
Organism: Agromyces sp. NPDC056965; assembly: GCF_042673425.1. Lineage (NCBI taxonomy): Bacteria > Bacillati > Actinomycetota > Actinomycetes > Micrococcales > Microbacteriaceae > Agromyces > Agromyces sp. NPDC056965. The sequence continues at coordinate 1,322 of NZ_JBHURI010000101.1, forward strand.
TCGTTGACCGTGGCCGGCCCTCGGCTCAGTCGGGCGATGATGCCGCGGCGCACCGGGTCGGCCAGCGCCATGAAGGCGCGGTCGAGGCGGTCGTCTGCGCCCGGATCGAAGATCATCGCCATACCCAACCAATTCATTGATCAATCATTTGATTGATTACAAAATACGACGAGCGGATGCCGCTGTCAAGACCGTTGTCGGGAACGCGCACGGCGGCCTGAAATCCCGGCTGTTCCCAGAACGCGAGTGGACACCGAACCAGATGTACGCCGCCCTGTTTGAGGTCGGCCCCGGAGTGCAGCTGGAAGCCGAAGCGTGCCCACCGCTCAGTCGACGCGGCGAAGCGACCGGCGACGAGTGGGCCGCCCCGTCAGACGGCCCGGCTCGCGGACCGCGGTCGGAGCGCGTCTCCCCTTGGTTCGTTCGGCGCGTCGGTGACGCCGGACCCGCATGCCTCGCACGCTCGCTGCCGGCGGCGTCGGTAGGCGAGGGCGCTCACGAAGAGCGCCGCACCCCACACTGAGAAGAACACTTCGGGGAGGTTGAACGCCCAGGTCTCGGGGGTGATCCCGTCGATGAGTACGATCCGCAAGTACATGAACGATGCCGAGGTCACCAGGACCGAGACGAGTACCGCTGGCACGAACGCCAACATCGGCGGCACCCGCCGGCCCCGAAGGCCGACCATCCACCGCGGGAACACCTCACCCCAAGGCCGGATGAGACCGAGCGTCAGTACAGCACCGATGATCCCGAACGACGCCAGTGAGGCGCCGGCGATCCACAGGCCCTGCTCCTGCCCCTCCCGGTAGGCGACAGGGTCCATCCCGAGGGAGAAGCCGAGCGCCCATGCCCACCGGGTGGCGCAGTAGACCAGCGGCGCGGCGATCGCGATCCAGGTGGCGCCGCGTCCCCATCGATCCACGAAGGACGGCTCGTCAGCACCCGCGCGCCCGCAGGCCCCGCACGAGGTCGTGACCCGGCGTCGGTAGGCGACCGCGGTCAGCGCCCAGCCGATCCCCGCGAGCAGGCAGATCATGAGGTTCACTCGGGGCGCCAGGTAGAGGTCGCCCCACCCGCTTCCCTCAGGCCAGACCCCGAGGAGTTTGGCGATCGCCAGGATCGGCGTGTACGCGAATACGATCAGTGTCCGATAGTCCTGGATGCCGACTGTCAGGACAATCGCGAGCAGCCAGGCGTAGGCGGGGAGCAGCCGCCGCGCCCACCTGCCGGCGACGCCCCGCGCCATCATGACCGCGGCGACCGCGCCGACGAACCCGAGGACGGCGATGACGGGGCCAGCGACCTCGGGGGTGGCCTGCCCGAGCAGTGAAACCTTGACCGCGGCACTCCGCTCGGCCATGAGCTCCGGGTCGCCCGTTCCGAACGGGAAGCCGCCGCCGCCGAGCGCCCACCACACCCCGAGCGCTCCGTAGGCGGCCGACCATCCGGCCACGACATATCCGATCCACGCAGTCCAGCTTCGTTTCATGGTTCAAGCCTTGATCGGCTGACGCTTCCAGACCATATGCCGTTCGGCACATCACGCCTGCATCTGGCTGCAACTCATGCCGATCGACCCAGTGGCTGCTGCGTCTGAGCCCGTAGGCTCGTCTTCCATGGATCGACGAGGTTTGGCCGCCGCCGTGGCCGTGGCCGGGTCGATCTCCATTGTCATCACCGCACTGGCCCGGACCGGGGCGCTCCAGATGGGCCGGAACGAGAACGACGCGGCATGGCTGCTCGCCGAACCGCTCGTGCTCGCCGGCCTGGTGTTCGTCGTCGTGCGCTGGTCAAGTCCGCGAGCGGCAGCAATAGCCGGGTCGCTTGCCGCTGCCGGGTCGGCGCTGTGGGTGCAGCGCTTCCTTCCCGACGAACCAGCCCAGGACGCGGTATTCGCGAGTGCGGTTTGGCTGATCCCCTCGCTGGCCGCCGGGACGGTCGCCTGGTATCTGAGCTGGGCCGCCGCCGAGCGGACGCGGGCCATCACCCTCGCGCGGGCGGAACAGCGGCTGCGGCTCGCGCTGGATCTGCACGACTATGTCGCCCATGACATCAGCGAAATCGTCGCACGCGCCCAGGCCGGTGCCGCGGTCTTGCCGCTGGGTGACCCGCGCATTGCCGAACTGTTCGGGCAGATCGAGGCCGCCGGACTGCGCGCACTCGAGTCGATGGACCAGACCGTGCACGCGCTGGGCGAGGGCCGGGACCCAGCCCGCCTCACCCGGGGCGGCATCGACGACATAGATGAACTCGTGCGGAGGTTCGCAGCGGCCGGCGAGGTCGGGGCCGTCGTCGAACGACGACCGATCCCGGAAGTCGACGCGACGATCGGCGCGGAGGCCTACCGGGCTGTCGTCGAAGCTCTCACGAACGTACGCCGCCACGCCGTCCGGCCGACCCAGGTGACCGTCGTCCTGAACGAAGCAAGCGGCGCACTGCTCGTCTCGATCGTCGACGACGGTGCTGCGCGACCGGCAACTGCGCCCCAGGCCGCGGGCGGGCTGGGCCTCGCCGCGATGACCGATCGGATGGAGCGCCTCGGCGGCAGCGTGGAGGCCGGGCCACGACGACCGCACGGCTGGCACGTGACCGTCACGCTACCGCTGTCACGAAACACTGACCGAGGAGCGAGAACGTGACGATACGGGTCATGATCGCCGACGATCAGCGAGGGATCCGAGAAGCCTTCCGCATGGTGCTGGATGCCCAACCGGATATGACCGTGGTCGGCGAAGCTCCCGACGGCACCGCCGCACTCGACCTTGCACGGCGCCTGCAACCCGACGTGGTGCTCGCCGATATCCGTATGCCAGGGCTCAACGGGCTGGACCTGACCCTCGCGCTCGCCGGTCCCGAGGTCGCCGAGCGCACTCGCGTGATCGTGGTGACCACCTTCGATCTCGACGAGTACGTCTATACCGCGCTGCGCAACGGGGCGTGCGGGTTCCTCCTCAAACGATCCGGACCCGGCCTTCTTCTAGAAGCGATCCGCGCCGCAATGTCCGGCGACACCCTGATCAGCCCTCAACTCACCGTCCGACTACTCCGCCATGTTGTGGCCCCCACAGCTCCCAACAGTGATGGTCCGAATCTCAGCGACCGCGAGCTCGAGGTAGTACGACTGGTCGCACAGGGAAGGACCAACGCGGAGATCGCCGACGACCTGTTCATCAGCGCCGGAACAGCGAAGAACCACGTGGCAAACATCGGACGCAAACTCCAAGCATCCAACCGCGTCGCAATCGCCGCCTGGGCGTGGTCAACCGGGCAAATGGGCGCAGGAAGGGCGCCCAGGGTGGACCTCGAGTGATTCGGCCTGGGTTTCGTTCCTATCGGTTTCCCAGTCCGGCGGTCGTCGGGTGGGCTGATTCCTGGTCAGCGTAGTACGCCTGCTCGACCTCGATCGGGGTGCGCATGTCGAGTTCGCCGTGCAGGCGCTGGTTGTTCCACCACCACACGTACTCGAGCGTCGCAAGTTCGACTTGCTCGACGGTGCGCCAGGGCCCGCGCCTGCGGATGAGTCGTGAGATCCGTGCGCCTCGCGACGATGGCAGTGAACGCACGGTACGCAGGCTCACTCCGCGACGCGGTTGACACAGTCGTGCAGCGGTGATCCAGGTTTGCTAGTTGATTAGTCTCCTAGGCCGTGCTTCACTTGCCGTATGACGCTCTCCCGCATCATCCTCGGCTTCCTTGCCCTTCGGTCGATGACCGGCTACGACCTCATGCGCGCTTTCGCGACGTCTGCGGCGTACTTCTGGCACGCCGACAAGGCGCAGATCTACCGCACGCTCGGGAGGCTAGTTGAGGAGGGCTTCGCCTGTACCGAGGTCGTACCAGGCACGAATGCTCCTGACCGCATCGTCCACCATGTCACCGGCAGAGGGCGTGATGCGCTCCGGGCATGGCTCGTCGCGCCGCCAACGCAGCAGGCTCCCCGCGACCCTTTCATCGCCCGGATGTTCTTCGCCGGAGAGCTCAATGATGACGAACTCTTCGCGCTGATCGATGCTCGCGTCGCGGACGCGACCGCCGAGCGAGACGCCCTTCTTGCCATCCGCACGAAGACCGTGCGTCCCACCCCTGGCGGCGACCGCTCGGGCTGGTTGCGCTCCATGACCCTGGATCAGGGAATCCGCGAGCACGACGAGAACCTTGAATGGCTCGCTGCGGTCAGAGCCGGGCTCGGAGCGGAGCAGCGCTCGTGACGCGCCCCGTTCTGTTCCTTCACGGCGGCACGGTCGGCGGCTGGAGCTGGGAGGCGCAACTGCCCGCGTTCGATGACCGTCTCGCTCTCGCTCCGGATCTGCCCGGTTACCTGTCACGACGAAATGAACCCTGGGGCGATTTTGACGCCGTGACTGACCGCCTGGCGGCGTTTCTCGATACGGAAGCCGGAGTGCCGGTCGACGTCGTCGGGTTGTCGCTCGGGGGGATCACCGCTCTGCATCTCGCCGCCCGTCATCCCGCACGCGTGGCGAGCGTGTTCGTCACCGGAGCCTCGGTGCTTCCGTACCGGCGGTCGATGCGCGCGATGAACTGGGTGCCGCTCACCCTGTGGAACCGGCGCTTCTTCTGGGCGGGAATGGCGCGCCAGTTCGGCCTGAAGGGCGAGGAGGCGGAACGGTTCCTGGAGAACTGCCCGCCGATCTCACGCGCGAAGCTCAAGGAGCAGCTGCATGAGGTTTACCCCGGAGGGGTGACGTCGCTGGAAGACATCACCGCGCCACTCATGGCGATCGCTGGCGAGCGCGAGATGCGCTACTTCCACGACTGCCTCGAAGCGACTCGGGCGGTTGTTCCGGACGCGACAATTGGGCTCGCTCCCGGCATGCACCATGCCTGGAACGGGGAGGACCCCGCTCTCTTCAACCGCATCCTTTCCACCTGGCTCGACGAGCACGCGGCGCATCCCGAACTGCTCCCGCTCCCGCCGCGGGAATCCTGACGGGGGCCCCGCTCCGCCTCAGCGGCACCTCACACACAGCGACAGTGAGACTGTACGTGCCGGTGTTCTCGGGGTCCTGACCCGTACAGCGATCGCGCGTCGAATGCCCCCGACACGTGACATCTCGTGTCATCCCGCCGCGTGTCCGACGACCGTTCTCCTCCGCGCGCGCCGATCACCTCGACCGGGCCGGCACCCCGAGGCCGTAGTCTTCGCAAGTGGCGAAACTCCCGGCGGGCACCGACGTCTACACGCGCATCGTCGGCCGACTGCCGTGGTGGCTCGGCGCCCCCATCGGGCTGATCTGCGCAGCCGTCGGCGTCGTGCTCGTCTTCCACCCGTTCGGCTCCCTCGGCGTGCTCATCGTGCTGCTCGGCGCGGGCTTGATCGCGCACGGCATCTCGGAGCTCGTGCTCGCCGAACGTCCGGCGACCTCGCTCGCGATGGGCGTCGTGTGGATCGCAGCCGGGCTCCTGGTGCTCCTCCTTCCCGGCCTCACGATCGGCACGCTCACGATCGTCGTCGGCGTCGCCCTCATCGTCACGGGCGCGATGAACGCGCTGCGGGCGATCCGCGGCGAGACCGACCAGCGCGCGGCCGACCTCATGCTGGCGCTCGCCTCGATCGCGCTCGGCGTGCTCGCGCTCACGTGGCGCGACGTGACCGTCTTCGTCATCGCCGCGCTCTTCGGCGTGCGACTGATCGTCTTCGGGATCGACCGCATCGTGGGCGGCGTCCGCCGCGCTCGCGGCGGCGGCGAGGCCGCGGCGCAGGAACCCGCACCGCAGCCTCGATCGACCTGGCGGAGATGGGCGCGCACCGGCGCCGCGACCGTCGCGCTCCTCGCATCGGCCGCCCTCGTGCTGTTCAGCATGCAGCTCTCGGGCACGCCGCGGCCCGACGGGTTCTACAGCGAGCCGGCGGATGTCCCGGACGAGCCCGGCCGGCTCCTGCGGAGCGAGCCGTTCACCCGCACCATTCCCGCGGGCGCGACCGCGTGGCGGATCCTCTACACGACGACGCTCGACGAGGGCCGCCCGGCCGTGGCATCCGCTCTCGTCGTCGTGCCCGACGCCGCCGCCGACGCAGGCCGTCCCGTGATCGCGTGGTCGCACGGCACGACGGGGTACGGCACGGGCTGCGCACCGTCGCTGCTCGACGAGCCGTTCGTCGCCGGCGCGATGCCCGACCTCGACGAGGCGCTCGCCTCGGGCTGGGCGGTCGTCGCGACCGACTACCCGGGACTCGGCACCGAGGGATCCCAGCCCTACCTGATCGGCCAGGGCGAAGGTCGAAGCGTGCTCGACGCGGTGCGTTCCGCGCAGCAGCTGACCGAAGCGGATGTCACGGACGAGACCGTGATCTGGGGTCACTCGCAAGGCGGGCACGCGGCGCTCTGGGCGGGCGGGCTCGCCGCCGAGTACGCACCCGAACTCGACATCGCGGGAGTGGCGGCCATGGCGCCGGCGAGCAACCTGCCCGCGCTGCTCGACGGCCTCAGCGGCTCAGCCGTCGGCAGCGTCTTCGGCTCCTTCGCCCTCGCCGCGTACGTCGCGGAGTATCCCGACGTGCATGCGAACGACTACGTGCGTCCGGGCGCCCGCATCATGATGCAGTCGATGCAGCAGCGCTGCCTCACCGACCCGAGTTCGATCGTGTCGATCGCGACCGCGGTCTTCAGCGACCAGCCCGTCTGGTCGACGAGTCCGGGCGACGGCCCGCTCGGCGCCCGCGCCGAGCAGAACGTGCCGGTGCTGCCGATCGACGCGCCGCTCCTCGTCGCCCAGGGCGAGACCGACCCCCTGGTGCTCCCATCCGCACAGGCCGAGTACGTCGACGCACGGTGCGCCGCCGGGCAGCGACTCGACTACCGGACCTACCCGGGCCGCGACCACATGGGCGTCGTCACGGGCGACTCCCCCTTGCTCGGCGAGCTCGTCGACTGGACGGCCGAGCGCTTCGCCGGCGAACCGGCGGCGAACACCTGCGCACCATAGGGCGCACTCCGCCACCCCCGGCGGAGGCATCCGCAGCGGGGGTTGCCGTGGGCCGTGCGAGCGACGAGTATCGGCTTCGACAGCCTCGTCGAGATCGAAAGGGTTTGGATCATGGTCACGCTCAACCCGTACCTCAACTTCCCCGGCACTGCGAAGGAAGCGATGGAGTTCTACCATTCGGTGTTCGGCGGCGAACTCACGACGAGCACCTTCGCCGAATACGGCCAGGCCGACGATCCCGCCGACGCCGACAAGATCATGCACGGCCAACTCGAAGGCGACGGCGACGGCGGCATCGTGCTGATGGGCGCCGACACGCCGAGTTCGATGGGCGACCCCGGCACCGGCGGGCCGATCTCCGTCTCGCTCTCGGGCGGGCGCGACGACGACGCAAAGCTCCGCGGCTACTGGGAGAAGCTTCTCGCGAGCGGCACCCAGATCGTGCCGCTCGAGGTGGCCCCGTGGGGCGATGCGTTCGGCATGTGCACCGACGGCTACGGCGTCACCTGGCTGGTCAACATCTCCGCGAACGCCTGACCCGCGCAGGGAGCGCAAGGCCGCGGACGACGACTGCTGACGCAGCTCAGCCGAGCGCTGCAGGCAGGGCCACCCCGTGCAGCGCCTCGACGACGGGCGCGAGTTCGGGCTGGTCGCCCGCTTCGGCGAGCACCCGCTCGAGCGTCTCGTCGTGGATGGGCCTCGCCCGCTCGTAGAGCGCGCGACCCGCGGCCGTGAGCTCGGTGTAGATGCCGCGCCGGTCGTCGGCGCAGAGGATGCGCGTGAGCAGCGCCCGGTCTTCGAGCCGGTTCACGAGCCGCGTCGTGGCGCTCGGGCTGAGCGCCGCGGCTCGTGCGAGCTGCTGCATGCGCATGTGCCAGCCGTCTTGCCGGTTGAGCGCGTCGAGCACGGTGTACTCGACGACCGAGAGGTCGACGGATGCCGCGAGCGCACGCTCGAGCTCGGCCTCGATGAGTCCGTGCAGCGCGGCGAGCGTGCGCCAGCCCTGCGCGCGCACCTCGACGGCGTCGTCGGCGATGCCCATGTCTCCTCCTCGGTAAAGTAGTTGCTTGCGCTTTCTATTTGCGCGTGCAAGTATTAACGCCTGTCGTGCAATAGAGCGCGTCTGCAACTATTCGTACGAGTGTAACAGGAGAACCACCCATGCCCCTCGGACTCATCGCCCTCGCCATCGGGGGCTTCGGCATCGGACTCACCGAGTTCGTGATCATGGGCCTGCTTCCTGAGGTCGCAGCCGATTTCGGCGTCACCGAGGCCGCCGCAGGCTGGCTCATCTCGGGCTACGCGCTCGCGGTCGTCGTCGGCGCCCTCGGCCTGACGGCCGCCACGACCCGGCTCCCCCGAAAGCCCGTGCTCACCGGCCTGCTCGTGCTCTTCATCGCCGGCAACGCGATCTCGGCGATGGCCCCGACGTACGAACTCATGATGACCGGCCGAATCGTCGCGGCGCTCTGCCACGGCGCCTTCTTCGGCATCGGCTCGGTCGTCGCCGCCGGCCTCGTCGCGCCCGAGAAGGCCGCCGGCGCCATCGCGATCATGTTCACCGGCCTCACCGCGGCCAACGTGCTCGGCGTGCCGTTCGGCACGTTCCTCGGCCAGGAGTTCGGCTGGCGCTCGACCTTCTGGGCCATCTCGGCGATCGGCGTGGTCGCGCTCGTCGGCATCGCGACCCTCGTGCCGAACCTCCGGACCGACGGGCCGGCGCCGAGCCTCCGCCGCGAGCTCACCGCGTTCCGCTCGGGCCAGGTCTGGCTCTCGCTCACCGTGACGGTGCTCGGCTTCGGCGGCATGTTCGGCGCGTTCACCTACATCGCGTACACGCTCACCGAGGTGAGCGGCTTCGCCTCGAGCGCGGTGCCGTGGCTGCTCGTGCTCTTCGGCGGCGGCCTCGTCGTCGGCAACTGGGTCGGCGGACGCCTCGCCGATCGCTCGATCGACGGCACCCTGCTGGGCTTCATCTCGGCGCTCCTCGTCGTGCTCGTGCTCTTCGCCTGGCTCGCCCCGAACCCCGTCGCCACGATCGTGCTCCTGACCGCCATGGGCGGCTTCGGGTTCGGCACGGTCCCCGCCCTGCAGAGCCGCGTGATGCGGTACGCCGACGGCGCCCCGACCCTCGCCTCCGGCGCGAACATCGCCGCGTTCAACCTGGGCAACGCGCTCGGAGCCTGGACCGGTGGGCTCACGATCGCGGCGGGCCTCGGCTACACCTCGCCGATCGCGGTCGGAGCGGTCATCACCGCCGGCGCACTCGTCGTCATGATCATCGCTGCCGTGACCGCGCGACGACTCCCCCGATCGGATGCCTCGGGCCCTGCCCGTCTCGACACGTCCTCCACCGCGGCATCCGCCGCCTGACCCTCCATCACACTCCGAACCCCGAAAGCGAGACCATGACCGACCTCACCACCGTGCCCGCCGTCACCCTCAACAACGGCGTGCGGATGCCGCAGCTCGGCTTCGGCGTCTACCAGGTGCCCGACGACGAGACGACCACCGCCGTCGCCACCGCCCTCGACGCCGGCTACCGCAGCATCGACACCGCCGCGATCTACGGCAACGAATCGGGTGTCGGCCGGGCCATCGCCCGATCGGGGCTCGCCCGCGACGAGCTCTTCATCACGACGAAGGTGTGGAACGCCGACCAGGGCTACGACTCGACCCTCCGCGCATTCGACGACAGCCTCGCGAAGCTCGGGCTCGAGCAGCTCGACCTCTCGTTGATCCACTGGCCGACGCCGGAGCGTGGTCGCTACCTCGACACCTGGCGTGCACTCGAACGGCTCTACGCCGATGGGCGCGTGCGTGCGATCGGCGTCTCGAACTTCGAGCCCGAGCACCTCGAACGACTCGTCGGCGCAACGACTGTCGTGCCGGCGGTGAACCAGGTCGAGCTGCACCCCGCGCTGCAGAATCGCGCCACGGTCGCGGCGAACGAACGGCACGGCATCGTCACCGAGGCGTGGAGCCCGCTCGCGCAGGGCGCCGTGCTCGGCGAGGCATCCGTCGTCGCCATCGCAGCACGCCACGACGCGTCGCCCGCGCAGGTCGTGCTGCGCTGGCACCTGCAGCAGGGGCGCGTCGTGATCCCGAAGTCGGTGACGCCGAGCCGCATCGCCGAGAACCTCGACGTGTTCGGCTTCGAGCTGACCGCCGAGGAACTGCACGCGATCGACGCCCTCGAGCGCGACGGCCGCACGGGTCCGCACCCCGCCGAGTTCAACGCCGCCTGACGGCCACTCGAACCAGCACCAGCACCCGAAGGAGAACCACGAATGAGCAACATCCTCATGATCGTCACCGGCGCGAACTCGCTCACGCTGAAGGACGGCTCGGAGCATCCGACCGGCTTCTGGGCCGAAGAGCTCGTGACCGCCCACCGCGACCTCGTGGCGGCCGGTCACACGATCACGATCGCCACGCCGGGCGGCGTCACCCCGACCGTGGACGCCGGAAGCCTCGACCCATCGCAAGCCGGCGGCGAGGCGCACGCGCGCTCGTTCGCCGAGTACCTCGACGCGATCGCCGGCGACCTCGCGGCAGCGGTTCCGGTCGCCGATGTCGATGCCGCCGACTTTGCGGCGATCGTGCTGCCCGGCGGACATGGGCCGATGACCGACCTCGCCTTCGACGCGAACGTCGGCCGAGTGCTCATCGCGGCCAATACGGCCGGTGCCGTCATCGCACCGTTCTGCCACGGGCCGGCCGCGCTGCTCTCCGCGAAGCTCGCCGACGGTTCGAACGCCTTCGCCGGGCGCACCGTCACCGTCTTCACCGACGAGGAGGAGCGCACCGGGGGCACGGGCGAGAACACGCCCTGGTGGGTCGAGTCCGCCCTTCGCGAGGCGGGCCTCGTCATCGATTCGGCCGCCCCGTGGAGCGATCACGTCGTGATCGACGGCAACCTGATCACCGGGCAGAACCCGCAGTCGAGCGCCTCGGTCGGGCGCCAGGTCGTCGAAGCGCTCGCGGGCTGACGAGCGCGGCGCGCTCCGCCTCCGGTCAGGAGGCGGAGCGGCGTCCGATCAGTCGAAGAGCTCGGAGAGCCAGCTCTCCTTCTTCTTCTTGCGGTAGTCGCCCTGGCCGCGGTTGTCGTAGCCGCGATCGTAGCCGCGGTTGTCGTACGGCTGCTGGTACGAGGGCTGACCGTAGGCCGGTGCCTGCGGCTGCGTCGGCGGAGCGGGCGGGGCCGACGCGGCCTGCGGCGGTGCCGAGAACTCGCGCGCTGCGCGCTCGACGATCTTGTCGAGTTCGCCGCGGTCGAGCCACACGCCGCGACACGTCGGGCAGTAGTCGATCTCGATGCCGCTGCGTTCGCTCATGACGAGCACGGTTCCGTCGGTGGGGCACTGCATGGGGGGCTCCTTCTTCGGGGCCGACCGGGATGATCGATCGGGGTGGGTCGACACGGTCGAGCCTAGAGAGCGAATCTCCGAGGAAGCCCAGTGAAATGCACAGAGCGGATGCCGCGGCGCCTGCCTCACGAGGAGGCGGCTGCCGCGACATCCTGTG
>NZ_JBHURI010000102.1:0-12616 GCF_042673425.1 Agromyces sp. NPDC056965
GGTCTCAGATCGTGGCGCCGACGAGCGCCTCGCCGAGCGGGGTGCGCACGTGCAGCACCCGGGCGCCGTGGCGCTCGCTCGCGATGAGGCCGCTCTCGCGGAGCACACGGAGGTGATGCGATGCGGTCGAGAGGGCGAGGCGACTGTCGGTCGCGACCTGGGTCGTGGTGCGCGGGTCGTGCGCGGCGAGGAGGATCTCGGCGCGCGCCGGGCTGATGAGCGCTCCGAGCGATCGCGAGGCCGCCGCGGGGTCCTTCGCCCAGGTCGCGGTGACCCCCTGCGCCGGGTAGAAGAGCGTGGGCTGGGCCGGCGGCTCGGTGAGCACCGCACAGCCGAGGCCCCCCATCACCGACGGCACGAGCACGAGGCCGCTCCCCCGGCAGTCCACGAGCTCGCTGTGCCTGCGCAGCCGCACTCGCACGGCGTCTCCGTGCCAGGCGACCGACTCGTGCAGTCCGCCGACCATCGCGGCGATGCCCTCGGTCGTCATCCGTCGGGCGCGCACGGCGATGTCGGCGCGCAGCAGCCGCTCGAGCTGCGGCCAGACGGGTGCGAGCACGGCCTGCCAGACCTCGCCCCACGCCTCGGCGATCATGGCCCGCGCCTGCAGCGGCTGCTCGATCATGCGGCCGATGGCCTCGTTCCGAGCGCCGGTCGATCGGGCGAGCATCTTCGTGAGGTCGGCCCGCAGCAGCTCGGGAGGCACCGCCGCGAGCCGTTCGGCCTCGTCGGCCGGGGTCAGGTCCCAGCTCGGCGTTGCGGTGAGGAAGTCGGGGAAGTACCCGGCCTCGCCGATGATCACGGCCATGAGCTCGAATGCGTCGTGCGGCACCCGGCCCCGCACGCTCCGCAGCCAGCCCCACTGCACCGGCTGCTCGTCGGGACGCTGCAGCACTCGCATCGCATGGCTCAGCTCGTGCCCCGGCGAGATGCCGAACCGGATCGCCGAGATGTCATCGGGTGCCAGCCGGAAGTCCGCGAACATTCGATCCACATCGAAATGCTACCGAGGCGGATGCCGCGGGCGCAGCCTGTTCTCACCGGAACACCGGACGCAGCGCACGAGAGGACTTCCCATGACCACCACCGCATCGATCCCGCCGATCGTGCCGGCCGACGCCATCCGGCTCGGCTCCGGCCGGACGCTCCGCTTCGAGGGGCGCGGTCACGGGGCCGCGGTCTCGTACTTCCTCGTCGACAACGACCCCGGGCAGGGCCCCGACCTGCATCGCCACCCGTACCCCGAGACCTGGGTGGTGCTCGAGGGCGAGGTGCTGCTCACGATCGGCGAGCTGGAGTTCGCCGCGACCGCGGGCGACACGGCGACCGCACCCGCCGGAGCATGGCACCGCTTCGTCGCGACCGGCACCGGCCGCCTGCGGATGGTCTGCATCCACGCATCCGACGTCATCGTGCAGGAGTTCGCCGAGTAGCGCCGAGCGTCAGTTCGCGCGCCAGTACCCGCAGAAGGTGACATTGCCCTTCGGCACGCCGCGTTCGCCGACGAGGTGGCGGCGGGCGCCCGTCGCGAGCTTCGACTCCCCGGCCGCGAACGCGTACACGGAGCCCTCGAGCGCCGGTAGCTGTTTCAGGTGCTCGAGGCTGGCCGCGCCGGGCGCCTGCTCGGGTCGCCGCACGATCCAGTGCACGTCGACGCCGTCGGGCGCCTCGACGTGCTGCCGGTCGTCGATGTCGGCGAGCTCGATGAGCGCGTCGCCTCGCGTGTCGCGCGGGAGATCGCGCAGGATGCCGAGGAGGGCGGGCATCGCACTCTCGTCGCCGACGAGCAGGGTTCGATCGGCATCGACCGGCCGGTAGCCGCAGCCCTGGTCGATGAGGGCGACCGATGCCCCGATCGGCAGGCTGTCGGCCCACGGCCCGGCGATGCCGTCGTCGCCGTGCACCACGAAGTCGATGTCGAGCTCGAGCGGCCCGGGCCGGAACTCGCGCACCGTGTAGTTGCGGATGATCGGCCTCGTGGCCCGCGGCAGCGTCAGGTAGCGCAGGTAGCCCGCCATGTCGTAGGTGCCCGAGAGGTTGTCGAACCTCGTGTCGTCGGCGACGGGCACCGCGAGTCGGAACCACTGGTCGAACCCGAGATGACGCCAGTCGGCGAGATCGTCGCCCGCGACGGTCAGCCGCACGAAGTGCGGTGAGATGCGCGCCGAACGTGCGACCTCCACCTCGACGACACCGGTCGTCGCGTGCGTGATCTCGATGTTGCTGATCGCCAACGAAGCCTCCTGAGTTAGGTAACCCTTACCTTACCTTTCGGCCCCAAACTCGCACCACCCCGAATTCCGGCCAGCGCAGGCACTGAGAAAACCTCAGTGCGCAGCACGGATGCGGCGGCGGTCGGCAGCGCGCACGATTGCCGCACATCCCCATTCACGAGTGCGTCGAGGAGACGACTATGACCGAATCACCGGCCGCGCGAGCCGCAGCTGCCACCACCACCGCATCGCCCGAGCCCGGCTCGAGCCCGACCGACCCGACGACGGCCGATCGAGTGCTGAAGACGAAGCACCGTGCGATGTGGGCCTCGGGCGACTACCCGACGCTCGCCGCCGACCTCATCTGGAGCCTCGGACCGCTGCTCGTCGACGCGGTCGACGTGCACCCGGGTGACCGGGTGCTCGACGTCGCCGCCGGCTCCGGCAACGCGGCGATCCCCGCCGCGCTCCGCGGCGGCGTCGTCGTCGCGAGCGACCTGGCCCCCGAGCTCTTCGATGCCGGCCGAAGCCGGGCGCAGGAGGCCGGGGCCGAGCTCGAGTGGCGCGAAGCCGATGCCGAGGCGTTGCCGTTCGACGACGACGCGTTCGACGCGACCATCTCGTGCGTGGGCGTCATGTTCGCGCCCCACCACGGTCGCGCCGCCGGCGAGCTGCTCCGCGTGACGCGTCCGGGCGGACGCATCGGCGTGCTGAGCTGGACACCGGAGGGCTTCATCGGCCAGATGTTCAAGACCATGAAGCCGTTCGCCGCCCCGCTGCCGGAGGGCGCGGAGCCCGCACCGCTCTGGGGCGACGAATCGCACGTGCGCGAACTGCTCGGCGACGACGTCGAGGAGTTCGAGGCGCGACGGCAGCACGTCACCGTCGATCACTTCGCCTCGCCCGAGGAGTTCCGCGACTACTTCAAGCGGAACTACGGACCGACGATCGCGGTCTACCACCGCATCGCCGACGACCCCGACCAGGTTCGCGCCCTCGACGACGCACTCGTCGAGCTCGCCCGTTCCCACGGTCTCCGCACCACCGGCGATGCCCTGCAGTGGGAGTACCTGCTGGTCACCGCCCGCCGAACCTGACCACGGTCGGCGAATCCCCCCGAAGGAGAATCATGTACCTCAGCGAGGACTACCTCGTGTTCGAACTGCACCACCGCGGCGAGGATCGCCTGAACCGCGAGCTCGAGCAGCGCAGGCTCATCGCCGAACGCGCCGCCGAGAACACGGAGCCGCACGTGACGGATGTCTCGCGCCCGCCGTTCCTCGTGCGGTGGCGTCGCCGGCTCGCACTGTCGACGACCGCCCTGTTCGGAGCCGGCCACGGCGGAGGACCCACCCCCGTCGCGTCGTGACTCGAGTCCCCGGCACCACGACCGGCCCGGTGCGGCGCGCGGCACACGCGCCTACACTGGGCCTCGTGGCGGGCGAATCGCTCACGCCGCGTGAGAGCGCGGTGCTCGCCGCCATCGAGCGGCGCCTCAGCAACCCCGAGATCGCAGCGGAGTTGTTCATCTCCGTGCGCACGGTCGAGAGCCACGTCGCGAGCCTCCGACGCAAGCTCGGCGCCGACAGCCGAGCGGCGCTCGTCGCAGCGGCGGGTGAGCGGCATGAGGCATCCGTTCGACTGCCGCGCAACGCCTTCGTCGGCCGCGACGCCGATGTCGGCGCCGTCGCCGACCTCGTCGACGAGAGCGGCTGGGTGACCATCGTGGGGCCGGGCGGCGTCGGCAAGACGCGGCTCGCACTCGAGTTCGCGAGCCGGCGGCACGGCGAGCGGGCCCCGATCGTCGTCGAGCTCGAGCACGCCGAGGCCGGCGACGTGGTCGCCCGCATCGCGCGGGCGCTCGACCTCGAGTCGAGCCAGGGCACCGACATCACGGCCGCCCTCGCGGTCGCGCTCGGGGCCCGCCCGTACCTGCTCGTGCTCGACAACGTCGATCGCGTCGGGCCGACGGTCGGCGAGGTCGTCGGCCGGCTGCTGGCGAGCACGCAGGGCCTCGGGGTGCTGACCACCTCGCGCACCCCGATCGGCGATGCCGGCGAACGGGTGCACAGCCTGGCGCCGCTGGATTCGTCGGGCACGGACGCCGCGGCGACCGAGATGCTCCTCGAGCGCCTCGGCGCCCGAGGGCTCGTCAGCAGTCCGGCGGAACGCGACCTCGCCGGCGAGATCGCCGCTCGACTCGACGGCCTGCCGCTCGCACTCGAGCTCGCCGCGGCCTGCGCGCGGCACCTCTCCCTGGCCGAGCTCGCCTCCCGTCTCGAGCGCGATTTCACGACCCTCGACCGCGCGGTGCCCGTGGGGCGGCACCGCACCCTCGACACGGCGTTCGACTGGACGTGGGACCTCCTCACCGACGACGAGCGGAACGTGCTCTGCCGCCTCGGCGCACTCCCCCGCACCTTCGACGTCGACCTGGCGGCCGCGGTGACGCACCCCGGCGCCGAGGGCGTCGTGCTCCGCCTGCTCGACCACTCCATGCTCGTGCCCGCCGGCGGGCATCCGCGGCGGTTCCGGCTGCTCGCGGTCATGCGCGAGTACGTGCTGGCGCGGAGCGATCCGGCCGACGTCCGTGACGTGCTCCAGCGGCACGCCGAGTACTACGCCGACCTCGCATCGACGTTCGTCGTACGCGCCCGCACCGACGACAGCCACGAGGCGATGAGCCTCTCGGCCCGCATCTGCCCCGAGGTGAACGCCGCGCTGCGCTGGGCGATGGCCGCGGGGCATCCGTGCGCACTGCCGCTCGCCGCCGACCTCGCGATCGGCATCGAGCAGTACGGATCGGATGTCGACAGCGTGCGCACGCTCGCCATGGCGGCGCGAGACGAGCGCCTGCTGTCGACCGCCTCGGCCGATGAGCTGCTGGCGATCGGCAACGCGCTCTCGTACTTCGACGTGCAGCTCGTCGACGAGCTCGCCGAGCGCGCCCTCGCGATCGCCGACGATGATCGGTCGCAGCTCGCGGCGCACCATCTCGCGGGTCTCGCCGCCGCGTATCGACGTCGCACCGACGACGCCGTCGCCCATCTCGCGATCGCGGAGCGCCTCGCGCTCGCCCTGCACGACGAGTGGGAGCTCGCCGCCGTGCACCAGATGCGGGGCATCGCCGTGCGCGGCCCCGAGCTCGCCGATGCGGCGGCGGCCATCGCCGAGTTCGATGCCGCGATGCACGGATACGCCCGCGCCGGCGACGCCACGCACGTCAGCAATGCCCGGTACATGATGGCCCTGACCGCGGCCGAGTCGGGCCTCGAGACCGAGCAGGCGATCGCGTGGGCGGCGGAATGCGCGGCCTACGCGCGAGCGGCGGGCAACGACCACGAGCTCGCGCACGCCGAACTCGTGCAGCAGATGCTCGGGGTGCCCGGCATCACGACCGGCATCGACGAACTCGTCGACGTCTTCCGACGCCTCGGCGATGTGCGGTGCACGACCCGCAGCCTGATCCTGCAGGCCGACCGAGCGGAGCCGGGTCGACGGGCGGTGCTGCTCGAGCAGGCGCTCGGGTTCGCCGATTCCGCGGGCGATCGCGCGAACCAGACCGCGATCCGGGAGCGCCTCGGTGCGGCTGCGCGGTGACGACCGCGGGCGACGACCGGTCCGCAGATGCTAGAACTGCGTCATGGGTATTCGCATCGTCGTCATGGGCGTCTCCGCCGTCGGCAAGTCCACCGTCGGCCGGTCGCTGGCGGAGCGCCTCGGCGTGCCGTTCCGTGACGCCGACGAGCTGCACCCCGCGTCGAACGTCGCGAAGATGGCCTCGGGATCCGCGCTCGACGATGCCGACCGCGAGCCATGGCTCGACGCGGTCGGTGCCGAGCTCGATGCCGCCGCCACGGGAGTCGTGATGGCCTGTTCGGCGCTGAAGCGCTCGTATCGCGATCGTCTCCGCCACGCGGCACCCACCACGGTGTTCGTGCACCTGCACGGTTCCGACTCGCTGCTCGCGACGCGGGCCGCCGCCCGCATCGACCACTTCATGCCGGCGAGCCTGCTCGGCTCCCAGCTCGCGGTGCTCGAGCCGCTCGCGGCCGATGAGGCCGGCATCACGGTCGACGTCGACGGTGCGCCCGCCGAGATCGTCGACCGCGCCGTCGCCGGCCTCGATGCATCGGCCGAGGCGATCACACCCCGATCGTGAGCGCGGCGGTGTATCCGCCCGCGACCGAGCCCGACATGCTCGCGATCTGGTGGATCCCGCCGTCGTCGCCGAACACGTTGTCGCTCGAGAGGCTGACCCGCGAGACGTTCCGCACGCTCTGCTCGTACCCGCTCGTGGCGTAGACGACGCCGTTGACCTCTTCGGGCAGCGCGATCTGCGAGGTCTTCACGATCGGGCCCGACGCGACGGCGTTCGCCACGTCGGAGTACACCTCGAAGTGGAGGTGCGGCCACCGGCCCGAGTAGCAGGCCGGGTAGATCGAGGTGAAGCGCACGGTGCCCATGGCGTCGGCCTCCTGCACGCCGCGCAGGTAGTTCTCGTGCTCGATGCCGCGAGAGTAGAGCGAGTACGCGCCGTCGCGGTCGCAGTGCCAGAGGTAGACCCCGGCACCGACGAGGGCGCTGCCCGTCGCGGCATCCCGCACCGTCAGTTCGATCGTGAGCGGCACGCCCTGCGCGACCGTCGTCGACGACCCGAACGACGAGCGGATGTCGCTGCGCACGATGCCCGAATCGTCGAGCACGTCGACGCCGTTCGAGCCGTCGGCCGGGTAGGGCCCGCCGGTCTCGTCGGGCACCTCGTCGAGGGGGCCTGACGCCTCGGCCGACGCCGACGCCCACGGGCTCGCCGTGCCGCTCGCGGTGGCGCTCGCGCTCGGCTCCGGCTCGCCGCCCGCGCAGGCGGCGAGCAGCGTCGTCAGCCCGATGCCGCCGAAGATGCCGAGCATGCGGCGGCGGTCGACGAGGGTGCGGATGTCGTAGACGAGGCCGCGGTGGTCCTCGTCGATCACGTCCCCGTGCTCGTCGATCCAGCGGGGGTCGGTCGTCATGTGCTGCTCCTTCGTCTCAACGGAGCACCAGCATGGACAGCGGCGCAGTGGTCGTGCTGTGCGCCCCCGATGAGGTTCCTATGGGGGTTCCGCTCATCGGCCGGTCGGCGAACAATGGAGGTCGGAGGGAGCACACCATGCCGACGAGCGCACGGGAGACGGGCCGCGCCCGACTCGACGAGATCTCACCCGAGCTGCTGGCACGCCCCGACGTCGCGATCGCTCGGATGTTCGGCTCCGACGGCGTCTCGGTGCGCGGCAAGCTCTTCGCCTTCGTCGCGAACAGCGGCGGCCTCGTGGTGAAACTGCCCGAGGCGCGCATCGACGAACTCGAGCTCGACAACATGGTCATGCGCGGCCGCCCGATGCGCGAATGGGCCGTGGTGCCGTTCGACGACGGCGTCGATCGGTGGCGCGAGATCGCCGATGAGGCCCACGCCTTCGTCGACTCGATCACGCCGTAGACGCGGCGCCGCGCACCGGCCGAACGGATGCCTCGGCGCGCCCGACGACGGTCAGGGCACGAGGTGCCCCGCCCGGCGACGGTCAGGGCACGAGGTGCCCGGCGGCGCGGAAGAGCTCGTACCATTCGGCCCGGGTGAGCGGCAGCTCCGACCCGAGCGCCGCTCCGGCCACGCGCTCGGGGCTCGTCGTGCCGAGCACGACCTGCATGTTCGCCGGGTGGCGGGTGATCCACGCCGTCGCGATCGCGATGGGCGGCACGTCGTAGGCGGCGGCGAGGCGGTCGATGACGGCGTTGAGTTCGCCGTACTCGGGCGAGTCGAGGAAGACCCCCGTGAAGAAACCGGCCTGGAACGGCGACCACGCCTGGATCGTGATGTCGTTGAGGCGGCAGTAGTCGACGATGCCGCCGCCGTCGAGCGTGACCGACTGCGCCTCGGACTGCATGTTCGCGGCGATGCCCTGGGCGACGATCGGCGAGTGCGTGATCGAGAGCTGCAGCTGGTTGGCGACGATCGGCTGGCGCACGTACCGCTTCAGCAGGTCGATCTGGCGGGGCGTGTGATTCGACACCCCGAACGCCCGCACCTTGCCGGCGGCCTCGAGCTCGTCGAAGGCCCGTGCGACCTCTTCGGGTTCGACGAGGGCGTCGGGGCGGTGCAGCAGCAGGATGTCGATGTAGTCGGTGTCGAGGGCGGCGAGCGAACCGTCGACCGACTCGATGATGTGCTCGTACGAGAAGTCGAAGTACGGGCCGTCCTTCACGATGCCGGCCTTCGTCTGGATCGTGAGCTCGGCGCGCTGCGACGGGGTCAGCTGCATCGCCTCGGCGAAGCGGCGCTCGCAGCCGTGCAGTTCGGTGCCGTAGATGTCGGCGTGGTCGAGGAAGTCGATGCCCGCGTCGCGCGCCGTGCGCACGAGTTCGCGGACCTCGTCGTCGCTCTTGTCGGAGATGCGCATGAGACCGAGCACGACGTTCGGTGCGGCGATCTCGGTTCCGGCCAGAGTGATGGTCTTCACGGTGCTCCTCATCTTCCCGACGGTCGATCGTCGGGCCCGGCATCCACACTAGGCGCGCAGCAGGCCGCGCAGTGTCTGGATCGTGTCGGCCTCGGCCGCCGTCTTGTCGTCGCGATACTTCTTGACCCGTGCGAACCGCAGCGCGATGCCACCGGGATAGCGACTCGAACGCTGCACGCCGTCGATGGCGATCTCGACGACGATGCTCGGCTCGACCCAGACGGTGTGCTCGGTGCGCCGGGTCTCGATCTGCGGAAAGCGCTCGGTCTGCCAGCGCAGCAGCTCGTCGGTGAGTCCCTTGAAGGTCTTGCCGACCATCACGAAGCCGCCGGGCTCGCCGAACTCGCCGACCGGGTCGAGGGCGCCGAGATGCAGGTTCGACAGCCACCCCGTGCGCCGGCCCGAGCCCCATTCGCACGCGAGCACCACGAGGTCGTAGGTGAGCACGGGCTTGACCTTGATCCAGCTCGACCCGCGTCGGCCCGCCGCATAGGGCGAGCCGATCGCCTTGACCACGACGCCCTCCTGACCTGCGGCGAGGGCATCGGCTGAGACCTGCTCGGCCACTGCGGGGTCGGCCGTGATCTCACCCGGGATGCGATGCCCGGGCGCGATGCGCTCGAGTTCGGCGAGCCTCGTCGAGAGCGGTTCGTCGAGCAGGTCGCGCCCGTCGACGTGGAGCACGTCGAAGAACCACGGATGCAGCACCGTCTCGCTCGCCGACTCGGCCCCGAAGCTCGACATCGTGTCTTGGAACGGGCGGGGCGCCCCGTCTTCATCGAGGGAGAGCGTCTCGCCGTCGAGGATGACGTCGTGCACCGGGAGCCGCCGCACGACGTCGACGACCTCGGGCAGTCGCCGGGTCACGTCGGCGAGGTTGCGGGTGAAGACGCGCACCTCGTCGCCCGCGCGGTGCACCTGGATCCGGGCGCCGTCGAGCTTGTACTCGACCGACGCCTCGCCGGTGGCCTCGAGCGCCGCGGCCGCGCTCGAGGCGGTGGCGGCGAGCATCGGCAGCACGGGCCGCCCGACGACGAGGCCGACGGCGTCGAGCTCGGCCTCTGTGCCCGTGAGCGCGAGCCGGGCCGTCTCGCCGAGGTCGCCCGAGAGCATCGCCGCGCGGCGCACGCCGGCGACCGGGCGCTCGGCCGCCTTGGCGATCGCGTCGGTGACGACGCCCTCGAGCGCGCCGGTGCGCACCTCGCCGAGCAGCACTCGGCCGATGAAGCCCTGCTCGCGCTCGGTCGCGCGCCCGATGAGCTCGCCGAGTTCGCGGGCGCGTTCGCCCGACGAACCGGCACCGGAGGTCGCCGCCAACCGGTCGAGCGCGGCGTCGAGCTCCCCCACCGTGAGCGACGGCTCGGCGGCGGGCTCCCCGGTCGCGGCGGCGACGCCGCGCCATCCGATGCCCACCCGGCCCTGCCGCGGCTTGCCCACGAGGAACCCGACGGCCGGCGCGATCTCGTCGGGTTCGAGTCGGCGCAGCAACTCGGCCAGCGCCTCGATCTTCGCGAGGCGCGAGCGGGTCGAGGCGACGGTGTCGGCGGTCAGCACGAGTTCGTCGAGCAGCACGGGGCCAGTCTGCCACCGGCGTCCGACATGCCGACGCGACGGTTCGACACTGGCCGGCTCGCGTCAGGCGCCGTAGGCGGCGACGAACACCCGCGCGGAGTTCGCCGCATGACGCTGCAGGGCAGCGGCATCGGGGATCGCCCCGTCGCCGAGCAGCATCGCCTCGTTCATCGGTGCCCCCATGACGAGCCAGTTGAAGGTCGTCGCCGCCTCGACCGGGTCGTCGACCGAGAGCAGGCCGCGCTCGGCGAACGCGGCCATCGTGACCGCGAGCGAGTGGATGGCGCGCGCCGGTCCGTTCTCGTAGAGCGTGCGAGCGAGGTCTGGAAAGCGCTCGACCTCGCCGATGACGAGTCGGCGGAGCTTCAGGAGGCGCGGAGTCATCACGACGGCGAGCTCGTCGGCGGCGTAGCCGGCGAGATACCCGGCGACGTCGTCGTCGGGGGCCGGATGCCCGTCGAGGTCGTGCAGGCCGTCGCCCGCCGCGGCGGTCATCGACGAGACGAGTTCGACGAACAGCGACTCCTTGCTGCCGAAGTGCGCGTACACGGTCTGCTTCGAGACCTCCGACAGCTCGGCGAGCTCGTCCATGCTCGTGCCGAGGTATCCGTTCCGCAGGAAGAGGTCCTCCGCGGCGGCGAGGATCGCGCGGCGCTTGCGCTCCGAACGAGTCGGTTCGTTCGTTCCGGCCATGCGTCCTCCCTTGACGTTCAGTACTGGACAGTCTAGTTTGATCAAATCACACTGGTCAGTCCAGTTCGAGCATCGTCTCCGAGAGAGGGAAGCACCATGTCGGAATTCGTCGTCTCCACCACCGGCGATCGCATCGCCTACGATCGCCGCGGCTCCGGGCCCGCACTCGTCTTCGTCGCCGGCGCCGGCCCGTGGCGGGAGATCGACCCGGAGACCACCAGGACCGCCGAGCTCCTCGCGGACCTCGGCGTCACGGCGATCGTGTACGACCGGGTCGGCCGCGGCGAGAGCGCCGCCTCGGGCGTCATCACACTCGAGCGCGAACTCGCCGCGATCGAGGCCCTGATCGGTGCCGCCGGCGGCCACGCCGTGCTCTGCGGCCACTCCTCGGGGTGCTCGATCTCGTTGCGCGCCGCGGTCGACGGGCTCGCCGTCGACGGCCTCGCGCTCTGGGAGGCGCCGCTCGCCCCGCCGGGCAGCGGCGGGCGCGAATGGGCCGACGAGGTGAATCGCCTGATCGACGCCGGCGACCACGGCGGCGCACTCGACGCCTACATGCGGGACATGCCGCCCGAGATCCTCGAGATCGTCCGCAGCATCCCGGCCATGATCGATCAGGCGCCGAGCCTGCGACCCGACGGCGAGTCGCTCGCCTGGGCCGAGTCCGCGCCGCACGCCGAACTCTTCGGCGGCATCCGGGTGCCGGTGCTGGCGATGGTCGGCGAACAGACCTACGACATCATGACGCCCGCCGCCGAGTCCATCGCCGCTGCGATCCCCGGCGCGACGTGGAAGGCGATGCCCGGGAGCGAGCACGGCTGGGAGCCGGAGTCGATGGCTGCAGAACTCGCCGCCTTCGTGCACGCCGCGGCTACCCGGCGCAGCGATCGGGAATAGCTGCTCGCGCGTCTGCGTTCTGGTCTTGTCGATGGGTACCCTGATTCACTCCTAGGTGGTCGATCGCGTCGAGCTCTGCTCCGCGGTTTCCGATGCGCGCCTCGCGCGCACCTCACGGACCAATCCCGGGCGTCGTTCCTCCGCTTCGCCGTGCTGCCCGCCACCGGCCTCGATTCCGCCGGCCTGCCGCGTGCGACCCCGGGTCCCCTGAAGGGACTCCCATGTACCGATCTGCATTGCAGCTGACCCTGCGCACCGTCACGAAGCGGTTCGCCGACCGCCTCGTGCTCGACGGCATCGACCTCGCGGTGCGACCCGGCGAGCGCGTCGGCATCGTCGGCGACAACGGCTCGGGCAAGTCGACCCTGCTCGCCCTCATCGGCGGCGGTCTCGCACCCGATGACGGGGTCGTCAACGTGACCGCGCCCGGCGGCATCGGACACCTCGCGCAGGTGCTCGACCTCGAGGCATCCGCCACGGTGCAGCAGGCACTCGACGCCGCACTGGCCGAACTGCGCGCGCTCGAACACGAGGTGGCCGCCGCCGAGGCGGCACTCTCAGGCCTCGACGGGTCCGAGCTCGCCGAGGCGCTCGACGAGTACGGCGCGCTCGTCGAGCGGTTCGCCGCCCGCGACGGGCACGCGGCGAACCATCGCCTGGGCGTCGCCCTCGCCGCGCTCGGCGTCAGCGGCCTCGACCGTGCTCGCCCCTGGGCGAGCCTCTCGGGCGGCGAGCGCTCGCGGGCCT
>NZ_JBHURI010000103.1:0-12414 GCF_042673425.1 Agromyces sp. NPDC056965
ATTCCGAGGACCGGCGCGCACGATCAGGTCCTCGGAATCGCCGATCTCCTCGGAGACGTCGCCGCGTCGGGGCACCGCACCGACGTGAAGCCGTTGCTCAGAAGAATTCGTCGGGCGTGCCTGCGGCGCGCTCGACGTCGCGAGTGTCCTGCGCGCCCGCCTTGAGCTTCGCGACCGCGACGCGCAGCCCCGATTCCATCTGGGCCGCCCAGGCGTCGGACTCACGGGCGGTCTGCTCGGCGGCACGGGCACGCGCCTCGCTCGCCTCGGCGGCGTCGCGCGCGTCCTTCACCTGCCGGAGTGCGAGCGAGATGCCGTAGTACGCCGCGACCATGGTCGCGATCGGCGCTGCGATGATCGCGAGCGCACTGATCGCCGCCCCGGTGGGGCTGAATGCGATCAGCAGCGCGAACGCGAGGAAGAGCGCGACGATGGCGGCGAGCACGACGAGCATGAAGCGCAGGTCACTGCTCCATTTGCGCCGCTCAGCCGGGTCCTTCGGTGCGGGCGCCGACGACGGCTCGTCATCAGGCGCCGGCGCGAAGTTCGGCATGGCCGCGGTCATGGCCGTCTCGTCGTTGGTCGGACGTGTGTACGCGTCGGACATTCGTGCTCCGCTCCCCTAGGCATTCGGATCAACCCCCCAATTGTGGGCCGGGTCCGGCGACGGGTCAAGGCGCCGCGCGGCGCGCACGGGATGCCGGTCGGAACGAGGGTCAGGCGGCTTCCGCCTCGGCGAGCCCGGCCTCGATCGCCGCGATCACGGCCGGATCGTCGGGCTGCGTCGTCGGGCGGAAACGCTGCACCGCACCACCGGGCTGCACCAGGAACTTCTCGAAGTTCCACTTCACCCGGCCGGCCTTGCCGTTGCCGTCGGCGACCGAGGTGAGTTCGGCGTACAGCGGATGCCGGTGGCGACCGTTGACCTTGACCTTCTCCATGAGCGGGAAGCTCACGCCGTAGGTCATCGAGCAGAACTCCTTGATGTCGTCGCCCGAGCCGGGCTCCTGCCCGGCGAACTGGTTGCACGGGAACCCGAGCACGGTGAACCCGCGGTCGCCGTACTCGCGCTGCAGCGCCTCGAGCTTCTCGTACTGGGGCGTGAGGCCGCATTTCGACGCGACGTTGACGATCATCACGACCTGATCGGCGTACTCGGCGAGGGAGGTCGGTTCGCCGTCGATGGTCGTGAGGGAGATGTCTCGGATGTCCACGATCCGAGCCTATGTCGAGCGCGGCATCCGATGGCGCTTTCACATGGAATGCGAAGTCACGGTTTCGCGTCGCCTCGAAGCGCGGCAGACTCGTTCCGTGAGCATCACCGACGACGACCTGGCTTTCCTCGAGCGCGCCGTCGCTCTCGCGCGTGAGGCCGCTGCCGACGGCGACGGCGCGTTCGGATCGGTGCTCGTCGACGCATCCGGTGTCGAACGCTTCGCCGACCGCAACCGCGAGACGACCCTCGGCGACGAGACGCGGCATCCCGAGTTCGAGATCGCCCGTTGGGCCGCGACGAACCTGACGCCGGCCGAACGTGCCGACGCCACCGTGTACACCTCCGGCGAGCACTGCCCCATGTGCTCCGCGGCGCATGCATGGGTGGGGCTCGGACGCATCGTCTACGCGGCGTCGGCGGCGCAGATCGTCCGGTGGCGCGCCGAGGTCGGCATGGCGGCCTCGCCGGTCGCCGCGCTCCCGATCACCGCCGTCGCGCCCGGCCTCGTCGTCGACGGTCCGGTCGATCGGTTCGCCGACGAACTCCGGTCGCTGATCGTCGGCGCGGCGTCGGCCTCCTGATTCCAGCGCCGCAGGGTTGCGAGTGGCGGCCGGTGTCGGCGCTGCGCGATACGGTCGAACGGCACGGCCCGGGGCCGTGAGGTGACGAGCGGTGTGCGCACGTCGAGTACCCGCATCGGGTGACGATGCACGCCCACTGAAAGGACCGTCCCACCGCGAATGCTGGGCGTCAACCATGCCACCAGCGGCGCAGCCGCCTGGATCGCCGTCACCGGGGCCATGCCGTACCTCACGAGCGGCGCGTACCCCCTCGACCCCGTCGGCGTCGTCGCTGGCTCCTTCATCTGCGCCGGAGCGGCGCTGCTGCCCGACGCAGACCATCACAGTGCCACCATCGCGCACTCGGTGCCCATCTTCGGACGTCTCACCGCAGGCGCGATCGGGTCGATCGCCGGCGGCCACCGATACGGAGCCCATTCGCTGATCGCCGCGGTCGCCGTCGGCCTCAGTGCGTGGGTGCTGACGCTCCTGACGCTGACGACCGACCGGCTCGGCACCTTCTCCGTCGGCATGATGGTCGGTTCGGCGGCGCTGATGTGCTTCGCCGTGAAGGCGCGCGACATGGTGAACTCGTGGCTGACCGCGTGGGCGCTCGGTGCACTGTTCGGGCTGCTGCTCGTGCTGCTCGCACCCGAGAGCGTCCACTGGTTCCCGCTCGCCGTCGTCGTCGGCTTCGTCGCGCATCTCGCCGGCGACTTCCTCACCACGGGCGGGCTGCCCGGACTGCTCTGGCCGATCATGCCGCGCCCGCCGAAGTTCATGAGGAGGGCGCCGATCATCAGCCGCGTCTGGCGGCCGAGCGGCCATGTCGCCCTGCCCGTGCTCGGCGACACCGGTTCGGTGCGAGAGGTCGCCCTGGGCACGGTCCTCGCGCTCTACGTGTTCGTCGGAGTCGGTCACGAAACGCTTCGCTGGTTCGGAATCGACCTGCTCGGCCTCTTCTGAGCGACGTCGCGGCCTGTGGGCGGGCAGTCGGATGCCGCTTTGGTCGTATCTTCCGCCGGCGGCCCGTCGCCTCGTTGGTCGACGTCATCGCATGCCGTTACCGTTGGGCGAGGTGCAGAGGAGGCCGCGCGTGATCGAGACGACACGACCCGACGACCTGCGGACGATCGCCGACGAGATCCTCGAGGAGCTCCGCAGCCGACTCCTCGCTCGGGGAAGCTCACTCGCGAACGAACGCTCGGTCGACGGCGGCCTCGAGTTCCAGGTGCGTGCGATCGTCGCCGAGACGCTCGCCGCAGTCGAGGGCGAGGTCGATCACCCCGCCGTCTCGGTGGAGTACCACGACGACCAGCCCGATCTCAGCTCGCATGGGCGGCGCTCCGCTGCGATGGAGATGGATCCCGCCGAGCCGCTGATGGCTGCGGAGGTGCTGTTCGCGATCGCCCTGCCGGCGATCGTCGCGCGCATGAGCGCCGAGCGCCCCGGCCGCGAACTCGAGATCGCCGGCGCCCTGCACCACGCGATCTGGCGTCGATTCCCGCCCGGGGCGATCGCGTACGTCGAAGTGCTCCGCGCACGATTGCAGCAATCGCAGTACGAGACCCGGCAGCGCATCTCCCGGGAGCTCCACGACCGCATCGCCCATGGCATCGCCGCCGGCCTCCAGCGTCTCGAGATCGCGAGTTCCACGAGGGCGGATGGATCGGTGACCGCGGCCATGCGGATCCTGCGCGTCGCCCTCTCCGACACTCAGGACCTCGCACTCGACCTGCGCTCGCTCGTCGGCGACCGCCCGCTGCTCGACGCGATCGACGAGTACGCGTATGCGACGGGCGGCAACGGTGCGCTTCCCGTGCACGCATCTGAAACCGGGGCGCCGCGCCCGCTGACCGTCCTCGCGAAAGAGGAGCTCTTCACGATCGTGATGGAGGCGACACGGAACGCCCGAGCCCACTCGGCGAACGCGACCGCGGTCTCGGTGCACCTCGCCTGGTCCTCCACGAAGGTGGACCTCACCGTGACCGACGACGGTGACGGCTACGACGGCGACAACCTGCACGACACGTCGCTCGGCCTCCGCGGCATCGCCGAGCGGGCCGCGCTGCTCGGCGCCTCGATCGAGTTCCTGCGTCGGGCCGGAGCAACGGGCCTGAAGCTCTCGCTCCCCTTCGTCGCGTCGCGCCACGCATGAGCATCGAGACGACGATCCGGATCGTCATCGCCGATGACCACGACCTCTTCCGCGACGGCATGCGGGCGATGCTCGGGGCCGCCACGGGCATCACCGTCGTCGGCGAGGCATCCGACGGCGACGCGGCACTGGCCACGACCATCGCGATGGGCCCCGACGTGCTCCTGCTCGATGTGGAGATGCCGGGGGTGCCGGTGCTGTCGACGATCACCCGGGTACTGGCCGAATCGCCGCGCACCCGCATCGTCATCGTCACGATGCACCGTGACCGGGTGCTCGCCGGCCACCTCCTCGCCGCAGGGGCGAGCGGCTTCGTCTCGAAGTCGGCGACCTCGGCCGAGCTGGTGCAGGCCGTTCGTCACGCCGCAGGCGGCATCGCCGAACGGGTCGGCACTCCCCCGGCGCGAACGGTGCTCTCGGTGCTCTCGCATCGGGAGCGGGAGGTGCTGAAGCTGATCGGCGACGGACTCTCCAACCAGATGATCGGCCAACGGCTCTCCATCTCGATCGGAACGGTGAAGCGGCACAACACGCACATCTTCGCGAAGCTCGGCGCGAGTTCCCGCACGGATGCGGTGCGGCGCGCCTGGACGCTCGGCGAGTTCGCGGATCCCCGGTCGTGACCATCGGCTCGCGATGATCGCAGCCCGCCGATCGGGCGAGCCTCGAGCGGGAACCGGCGGCGAGGCTGCGCCGCCCGAATGTCACCTTCGTGGCATACCGATCACGCGGCCATCGGGCGACGCTGGAAACAGCCGATCGCGAGTCACGCGCCCGGCATCGAGAACGTCAGGGCTGGCCCTGACTCTTCTTCAGCCTCGGTGACGTGAGATGGGACACATGGACGCACCTCCCCGGTCGAGCAGCATGATCGACGCGACGCCGCGGCTGAGCCGCGTGCAGAGCGGCATCCTGTGGCTCGTCATCGTGGTGGGGTCGTTCGGTGGACTGCTCATCGCGGCGAATGCCGCATTCGCGTCGCTTCCGGCGGATGACCGCATGGTGTACTCGTACCGACCGTCCGATCTCGATGCCGAGGTTCGACAGCTGCCCATCGTCAGCCGAATCCCGGAGTCGGCACGCGACATCCGGATCATCTGGAATCCCGAGACGGGTGCCGCTGCGGCAGCATGGAACGGCCCCGCGGATGCCGCGCCGCCCGAGGGGTGCGTGGCCGTTGCGGATCCGGTGCCCCCGGCCGTCGCCGAGCCCGTCGTCCGGCTCGGGTCGGAGCCATCCGAGGGTCTCGACTGCGGCGACATCGTCTTCGCCGGGCACAGCGGCGGCACCTACGCCTGGACCGTCGTCCCCTGACCTCGTGCGGCTCCGTCCGGGGAGCCGTGTGCTACATCGACGATGCCGAGTCGGTGTCGCGGGCGCGGCGGCGCGATGCCGTCTCGCCCGGGTCCTGCGCAGGGATCGACCCGGTCACGACCGCATCGACGTTCATCGACCCGTCGACGGGTCCGACGATCGGAATCGGCGTGGTCGGCGTCGGGGCCAGCGGTTCGACCCGCATGCGTCCGAGACGCCGGTGCTCGATGACGTAGGCGGGTACGAGCAGCGCGATCGCGCCGAGCCACGCGAGCGGGTTGCTCCACACGACGCCGACGAACCCGAACGCCGACCCGAGCACGATCGCCGCGCCGACTCGCATGACGAGCTCGACCACCCCGGTCACGGTCGGTGCGACCGTGCGCCCGAGCCCCTGCAGCACCCCGCGCAGCACGAACAGCACGCCAAGCGCCGAGTACGTGAAGCCGTCGACGACGAGCATGTACGCCGCGGCATCCACGACCGCCTCCGAGCCGTCGCCGACGAACACCCGCACCAGCTGTTCGCTGAAGATGATGAGCGGGGCGCCGATGACGATGGCCGCACCGATCGACATCCAGGTCGCCTGCACCACACCCCGCCGGATGCGGTCGGGTCGTTGCCCGCCGAGATTCTGTGCGGCGAACATCGACGCCGCGAGGCCCAACGACGACAGGAGCGCGACGGCGATCGAGTCCACTCGGGATGCCGTCGTGTAGGCCGCCACCGCATCGGCGCCGAGCTCGTTCAGCGCCACCTGCACGGTGAGCGTGCCGATCGCGATGATCGAGGTCTGGAAGCCCATCGGCATGCCGAGCCGCAGGTGCTCGACGACCTCGGACCGAGAGACTCGCCAGTCGGCGCGGCGCACATGCAGCACGGGGATCCTGCGGCGGATGTACTCGAGGCACAGCACGACCGACACCGCCTGCGAGACGACCGTCGCGAGGGCTGCTCCGGCGACTCCCCAGTCGAGGGGGCCGACCATGAGCACCACGAGGCCGATGTTCAGCAGGCACGAGAGCGTCAGGAAGACGAGCGGCGTGCGCGAGTCGCCGATCGCGCGGATCACCGCGGACAGGTAGTTGAAGAACATGACCGCGAATGCCCCGAGGAAGCTGATCTGCGCGAACACCGTCGCCTCGTTCAGCAACTCCTCCGGGGTCTGCAGGAGCTGTAGGGCCGGACCGGCGATCAGCGGGGCCCCGATCGTGAGCACGACGCTCATGGCTCCGGTCAGGAGCGTGCCGGCTGCGACCGAACGGCGCACGGCGTCGAGGTCGCCGGAGCCGAACGCCTGAGCCGTGGGGATCGCGAAGCCCGAGGTGACACCCCAGGCGAATCCCAGCAGCAGGAACAGCAGGGACCCGGTCGCACCGACGGCTGCGAGCGAGTCGATGCCGAGCTGCCTGCCGACGACGATCGCGTCGACGACCTGGTAGAGCTGCTGCACCACGTTGCCGATGAGCAACGGGACCGAGAATATGAGGATGACCCGCCACGGGGCGCCGGTGGTCAGATTTCTTGCCATGCGATCTCAACGGGTCGAAGCGGAACGGGGTCGCAGATGTTTGCGCTGCCATCGAAGTATAGGGAATTCTACCGAGACGCTCGAACAGTTGCTCCACCGCCCGATGAACGGTCCATGCCGCGAGAGCCGGCAAAGCGATCACGGCCTGCCTGGCGATGCCCCTCCCGCAGGCGACCCGTCCGCGACCACCGGATGTCCCGGGCTGAGCAGCCGGCGCGTGCCGACGATCACGGCCACGATGAGCAGCGAGACCGCGGCCCAGATGATCAGGGTGTCCGCGGCGAACAGCCCCCAGCTCTCGTGGGTGGGCGGCGGATCCACGACCGACTTGCCGCCGACGTACTCGAGCGCGGCGGGCATGCTCTGCGGTGCGTAGCGGGTCAGATCCTGCGTCGTCCACGGGATCGGCCATCCGAAGCCGACGTGCGCGAGCTCCGCTGCGGTGTGCACCGTGCGAGGAACGTTCCGCAGCACGAGGGTCAGTCCGGCAGCGAGGGGCAGCATGCAGGCCAGCATCCAGAACCAGCTGCGTAGAGAATCAGCGTCGGCCGCGTGCGGGGACTGCTCATCCATCCGAGCCTCGCAGCGTGCTCGACAGCCGAACACCGCTCTCGATGAGCGCAAGTGCGCGGTCGTCGACCGTCCGACCGGGTGCGAAGAACACCGGCTTCCCGTCGACGCCCCGAAGCACGACCACGTCCCCACCACGTTCGGCTCCGGAGAGCGAACTCCACGGGAGCCGAGACGTTCCTCCCACGCTCTCGACCTCCACGCCATCCGCGTCGACGCCGATGCGGAACCGCGAGTCGAGCGGCATCCTCTGGTCGACCGCCTTCGACGCCGCACGCCGAAGGAGCACCACCACGATGACGAAGATCAGGGCCAGCGTCGTCACCACTCCGAACAGCACGAGCCCGGCCGGATCGCCTTGCACCAGGCCGAAGACCCCGACGGCGAGGGAGATGAGCAGGATGACCGCAGCGACCACGCGCAGACGACGAGAGAGCGCCGCATCGACGAGCGCCCGCCGCATCGCCTGCCGATCCGCCCGGGTCACGGTGATGCGCACCGTCCGTGCGGGCTCGGGCGTCGACTGCGCCTCGATCTCCTGGTCCCCATCGCGCACGCTCATGCCTCTCCACTCGACTTCGTCTTCCGGCCCGCAGAACGCTCCAGTGCCGTCGCAAGCCTGTCATCCGGGTGCGCGACGCCGAGCCCGGTCAGCACCGAGGTGACGATCGCCTGCTCGTACGCCTCGTCGATCGGTGGCATGCCCGGCAGTACCGCCCGGAAGAACATGGGCGAGTAGAGCTGATCGACGACGAACTGCGGATCGGACATCGGGCCGATCTCCCCGCGCGCCACCGCCCGTCCGAGTACCTCGAGCGCGGCGACGCGCTGCCGCTGGATGAACCGGGTCGAGAGCGACTCCGCCGTGACAGGATCTCGGAAGCTCGCATCCAGGATCAACGGCAGCAAGCCGGCGGCCAACGGGTCGTCGTACATCTCGCGTTGCGCGCGCACGATGACGAGCAGATCCCCCACGAGTGCGCCGGTGTCCTCGGTCGGATCGGTCGCGAAACGCCCGAGCACGATCTCGATGAAGAAGTGACCGAGCGAGGCGTAGCGACGGTAGAACGCATCACGCGTCGTGCCGGCGCGCGAGACGAGCGCGCGCACGCTGAAGTCGCGCACCGGGATCTCGGCGATCAGCTCCTCGAACGCCGCGGCCAGGCTCGCGTCGATCGCGGCGATCCGTGGCCGACCGGTGGCGCTTCCCGAAGCTTTCATTACGAGTCCAGTGTAAGCCCAGGAGTTCGCGTACGTTTCGAGGGTGCTAGCGCACCTGGTCGGTCGGACGCACCAGGATCTCGTTGATCGAGACGTGATCGGGCTGACCGAGCGCGTACACGATCGCCTCGGCGATGTCGTCGGCACGCAGCGTGCGCATCGACGAGGAGATCTCGGCCGCCGCGGCCTGCATCCGCGGGTCCGTGATGTGGCTCGTGAGCTCCGTGTCCACGAAGCCCGGCTGAATCACGATCACGCGGACACCACGGTTGGTGACCTCCTGACGCAGCGACTCCGAGAAGGCGCTGATTCCGAACTTCGTGGCGGCATAGACCCCGCTGCCGAGCGAGGCCGAACGCGCAGCGGTCGACGACACCTGCACGACCGCGCCCTTCGTCTCGAGGAGGTGCGGCAGGGCGGCGTGCACGGCGTACATCGAGCCGAGCAGGTTGGTGTCGACCATGCGCTGCCACTCGCGTACATCGGCGTCGAGGATCATTCCGCTCTGCATGAGCCCGGCATTGTTCACGAGCGCATCGAGTCGCCCGAACCGCTCGACGGTCTCGCCGACGGCGCGCGCCACCGATGCCGGATCGGTGACATCGAGCTGCAGGGCGATGGCCTCGCCCGGTGCGGCGTCGACGAGCGAGTCGAGCCGATCGACACGGCGCGCGCCGACGGCGACGCGCGCGCCTGCAGTCGACAACGCGAGCGCCGTCGCCCGGCCGATGCCAGAGGACGCCCCGGTGACGAGGACGACCTTCCTGTCGAGGCCGCGGCGCTCGGTGGGACCGTCGGGGACGTTCAACTCGCCGACCCCTCGAGCTCGACGTTCGGCCGCCCGCCCGCCGCGATCCACTCCTCGTACCGGGTGGGCATGATCGTCGCGTCGGGCCCGGGCAGCAGCTCGCGCTCCTCGAGGTCGGTGCCGAAGTACCGGGCGAGGGGGTCGACCCTCACGTCGCGCAGGTCGTTGCGGTCGCGCAGCTGCCGGCGCACGAGCTCTTCGAGCCGGAACTGCTCGGGCCCGGCGAACTCGACGACGCGATGCACCGGTGCCCCGTTCGCGATCGCCGCCACCGCCGCAGCGACGTCGTCGGCCGCCATCGGCTGGAACAGTGCCCGGGAGAGCCGCACGACGTTCTCGCTCGTGCCTGCGTCGGCGATGTTCGCGATGAACTCGAAGAATTGGGTGGCGTGCACGATCGAGTACGGCCGGCCCGACTGTCGAATGAGCCGCTCCTGCGCCGCCTTCGCGGCGAAATATCCGCCCTCGGAGCGAGCGAGTCGATCGGTGCCGACGACCGAGAGCGCGACGTGGTGGGGCACGCCCGCCGCGGCGCCGTAGGTGAGCAGGTTGAGCGTCGAGCCGTAGAAGAACTCGTTTGCGGCCGCCTCGTCGAGGTAGTCGGAGTTCGAGACGTCGATGAGCGCCTCCGCCCCGGCGAGGGCCTCCGCGAGCCCCTCGCCGGTGTAGGAGTTGACGCCCGTCGCGCGTGACGCGACGACGACGTCGTGGCCGTCGGCGACGAGCCGCGCCACGAGTCGTGTGCCGATGAGGCCGGTGCCGCCGATGACCGAGATGCGCATGGCGGGCTACTTCACCGGCGCCGACTGGGCGGCGAGCCAGTGGGAGAACGTCGTCGTCGACAGCTGGGCATCGGCGCTGAGGGGCACCAGCTCGGTGCCGGTCAGCTTCGTGCCGAAGTACGGCGCCTCCGCGTCGCCGATGACGGTGCGGGGGTCGCCCTTCGCGGCCATGCCGACGCGCACGAACTCGTCTTGGCCGAAGCGCTCGGGCCCGCCGATCTCGAGGGTGCCGTTGATCGGGTCGCCCGCGGCGACACGGGCGACGGCGGCCGAGACATCCGCTGCGGCGATCGGCTGCATGAGGCCGGTGCTGAGTCGCGCCACGCCGTCGACGGTCGCCTCGTCGGCGATGCGCCCGACGAACTCGAAGAACTGCGTCGCGCGCACGATCGAGTACGGCTGCCCCGACTCCTCGATGATCTTCTCCTGGGCGACCTTTGCGCGCAGGTATCCGCTGTTCGGCAGGAGCTCGGCGCCGACGATCGAGAGGGCCACGTGATGGGTCGCACCGGCCTCGCGCTCGGCACGGAGCAGGTTCGACGTGGAGGTGGTGAAGAACGCGAGCACGT
The DNA here is from genome assembly GCF_042673425.1 of Agromyces sp. NPDC056965. Lineage (NCBI taxonomy): Bacteria > Bacillati > Actinomycetota > Actinomycetes > Micrococcales > Microbacteriaceae > Agromyces > Agromyces sp. NPDC056965. The sequence goes on from NZ_JBHURI010000103.1 coordinate 10,730, forward strand.
CGTCGTCGGCGAACGACGGCGAGTTCGACACGTCGACGACGACGTCCGCTCCCACGAGCACCTCGGCGAGACCCTCGCCGGTGATGGTGTTCACGCCGGAGTTCGGCGAGGCCGGGATGGCTTCGTGGCCGTGTTCGATGAGGTGCTCGACCACCTTGGATCCGATGAGGCCGGTGCCTCCGATGACGACGATCTTCATGACTGGGTGCCTTCCGTCAGGGCCGCGGCGGGTGCCGCTGCCGTCATGAAGCTCAGACCGGGATCCCCGCCGATCTGTGACGAGATTTCAGAAATCCGGTTCTTCGGCCTCGGGCCGGCGCCGATTCCAACCAGCCAGTTTCAGCGGCGACGTGCAGAGCCAGAGGCTCACGATCACGGTCGTGCCGTCGAGACCGAGCACGCCGAGCACCTCGCCGGTCGGTCGCCGAAGCGCGAGGCCCGCCTGCCCGTTGACGTGCACCGCGAACCACGAGGCATCCGGATGCCGCGCCTCCTGGCTGTGGAGCTCACGGATGACGCTTCGCCGCCCGTGCCGTTCGCCGCCAGCCGCATCGCCCGAATCGACGATCAGGGATGCGTCGCGGTGCAGGGCACCCGCCAGCGCGAGCTCATCATCATGATCGAGCGCGACACGCAGGCGGGTGGCCAGGTCATACGGCGGCACGAGCGGTCACTGCCCCGAGCTTTCGGGGGTTCATCATCCAGAGGACCTGGTCGATGCCCTCCGCGCCGACGACGAGGGTGATCACGGCGAACGTGACGCCGTCCTTCGAGAGGATCACCGACGCCTGGCCGTTCGTGTCGGCCTCGGTGATGTCCACGCCGTTCCAGAAGTGCGTGTGGAAGGCGCGCACGAACTTCGCGACGCGCTGGCGGCCGACCACCGGGAACTTCGAGGCGCGTACGACACCACCGCCGTCGGAGTACGACACGACGTCTTCGGAGAGCAGGCGCTCCAATTGCATCAGGTCGCCGGTCTTCGCCGCCGTGAGGAACGCGGTGAGGAGTCGCCGCTGCTCCGACTGCGGCACATCCCGTCGGCGTTCACCGGTGAGGTGCTTCCGGGCGCGGGAGACGAGCTGCCGGGCCGCGGCCTCCGAGACCTGCACGATCTCGCAGATTTGGTCGTACGGGTACGCGAAGGCCTCGCGCAGCACGTAGGCGGCCCGCTCGGTCGGGGTGAGACGCTCGAGCATCACGAGGACGGCGAAGCCGAGTGCCTCGGCTCGCTCGGCGCCGAGGGTCGGGTCGGCGCTGGTGTCGACCGGCTCGGGCAACCAGGGGCCGATATAGGTCTCGCGCTGGCTCCGCGCCGACTGCAGCGCGTTGATCGCGAGGCGAGTCGTCGCGGTCGCGAGGAAGGCAGGCGGGTCATTCACGACGGTGCGATCGGTGCCCTGCCAGCGCAACCACGTCTCCTGGACGATGTCCTCCGCCTCGCCGGCGCTGCCCAGCATGCGGTAGGCGATGCCGAAGAGCCTCCCGCGCACGGTCTGGAAGGCGGCGAGCGCATCGTCGAGGTTCGCATCCATGCTCTGATCCTGTCAGTCGGTGAAGGGACGCCAGCCGTCCTTTTCCAACTGAGACCGGATGGTACGCGCGGTTGTGACACGTCCGGGAGGAAAAGTCGAGAATCCCTGAGCGCCGCCGTGGTGCCGCGGGTGCGCGAGACCGGCGGCCGGTCC
>NZ_JBHURI010000104.1:0-12347 GCF_042673425.1 Agromyces sp. NPDC056965
GCCCGGGCGGTGGTCGCCCGGGCCGCGTTCCGAATCAGTAGCGGTCGGGTGCCGGCGGCTCGACGAACGGCAGCACGGTTCCGGCGGTGGAGTTCCACGCCTCCTCGTAGCGGCCGTCCTCGTAGGACTTCTCGAGCACGTCGTTGATCCACATGCGGAAGTCGGTGTCGTCCTTCGTGAGGCCGATGCCGTAGGGCTCCTCGGTGAAGGGCTCGCCGACGACCTTGAACTCGCCCTCGTTCTGGGCGGCGAGGCCCGCGAGGATGACGTTGTCGGTCGACACCGCGACGACCGCGCCGCTGCGGAGCGGCTCGAGGCAGTTCGAGTACGTGTCGGTGAGCACCGGCTCCGCGCCGATCTCGGCGAGCTTCGCGGCCGGGGTCGAACCCGTCACCGAGCAGACCGGCTGACCGACGAGGTCGTCTTCGCTCTTGATGTCGTCGTTGTCGGCGAGCACCAGGATCGACTGACCGGCCATGTAGTACGGCCCGGCGAAGGAGATGACTTCCTTGCGCTTGTCGTTGATCGTGTAGGTGGCGACGACGAAGTCGACCTGGCCGTTCTCGATGAACGGCTCGCGGTTCGCCGAGACCGTCTCGACCCACTCGATGTTCTCTTCGTCGATGCCGAGCTCGCTCGCGATGATCTTCGCGATCTCGACGTCGAATCCGACCGGAACGCCGTCGGGGCCGACGAGGCCGAAGAGCGGCTGGTCGAACTTGGTGCCGATCGTCACCTTGCCCGCTTCGGAGAGCTTCGCCATGGTCGTGCCGGCCTCGAAGGTGGGCGCCGGCTCCGCCGTGGGCTCTGCCGAGTCGCCACCGCTGCCGCTGCAGCCCGCCAGCGCGAGCGCCGACACCGCAGCTGCCGCGACGAGTGCCATTCTCATGCGTTTCATGTCTCTGCCTCTTCTCCTGTGTGATGGTTCCTCGCCGAACGCGCCGGCGCAGGTCTCTCTAGTGCTCGAGGATCTTCGAGAGGAAGTCCTTCGCGCGGTCGGACTTCGGGTGGTCGAAGAACTCGGCGGGGGTCGCCTCTTCGACGATCCTGCCGTCGGCCATGAACAGCACGCGGTCGGCCGCCTTGCGTGCGAAGCCCATCTCGTGCGTGACGACGATCATGGTCATGCCGTCTTTGGCCAGGCCGATCATGACGTCGAGCACCTCGTTGATCATCTCGGGGTCGAGCGCACTCGTCGGCTCGTCCATCAGGATGAGCTTCGGGTTCATCGCGAGTGAACGGGCGATCGCCACACGCTGCTGCTGACCGCCCGAGAGCTGGGCCGGGAGTTTCTTCGCCTGGTTCGCGACGCCCACGCGCTCGAGCAGCTCCATCGCCTTCGCCTCGGCGTCCTTGCGCGACATCCGCTTCACCTTGATCGGCGCCAGCGTGACGTTCTCGAGCACGGTCTTGTGCGCGAACAGGTTGAACGACTGGAAGACCATGCCGACGTCGGCGCGGAGCTTCGCGAGCGCGGCGCCCTCTTCGGGAAGCTTCACGCCGTCGATCGCGATCGAGCCCGAGTCGATGGTCTCGAGGCGGTTGATCGCACGGCAGAGCGTCGACTTGCCCGAGCCGCTCGGGCCGATGACGACGACGACCTCGCCGCGGTTCACGACGGTGTTGATGTCGTTGAGCACGTGGAGCTCGCCGTAGTGCTTGTCGATGTGGTCGACGACCACGAGCGGCTCGCCGCGACGCACCGAGATGTTCGAGGTCGGCGGGGCAGGCTGCGTTGGCTCCATACCCCCAAGTTAGGGCCAGCAGAGCGCCAGCGACAACCAGTTGGGCGGTGGTTACCTAACCGTGATCAGCAGTGCGCTGTGCGAAGGCGCTCTCATACAGGCAGACGGATGCCGCGGTCGCGAGGTTCATCGATTCCGCGTGACCGTAGATCGGCACGGTGACCACGCGATCGGCGAGCTCGAGCTGCTCATCGGGCAGGCCGCGGGCCTCGTTGCCGAACACCCACGCGGTCGGCCCGGCGAGCACGCCGTCGGTGCGGGCGGAGAGCAGGTCGTCGCCCTTCACATCGGCGGCGAGCACCGTGAGGCCCGCGGCGCGCGCCCGGACGAGCACGTCTTCGAGCTCGGCGCCGATGGCGACGGGGAGGTGGAAGATCGAGCCCGTCGAGGAGCGGACGACCTTCGGGTTGTAGAGATCGACGGTGCGCCCGGTGAAGATGACCGCATCGGCGCCTGCGGCATCTGCCGCGCGCACGATGGTGCCGGCGTTGCCGGGGTCGCGCACCTCTTCGAGGATGGCGACGAGCTTCGGCTTCGCCGCGAAGACGTCTTTCACCGCGGTCGGGAACTGGCGGCAGATGGCCACGAAGCCCTGCGGCGTCACCGTGTCGGCCATCGAGTCGAGCACCTCTTCGGTGACGAACTCGATCTCGACCTCCGTCGACGCCGCGGCATCGACGATCTCGGGGTGGCGCTCGAGCGCCGTCGGCGTCGCGAAGAGCTCGATGACGAGTTCGGGGCGGAAGGTGAGCGCCTCGGCGACGGCCTGGGGCCCCTCGAGCAGGAACATCCCGCTCTCGACACGTGCCGCCTTGCGGGCGAGCTTCGCTACTCCGCGTACACGCGGCGATCGGGGATTCTCGAGCATGTCCCAATTCTATTGGGGGAATGCCGAACGGCCCGGCACCCCGCTTGTGCAGCGGAGGTGCCGGGCCGTTCGAGAGCTGAAGTCGCTGCTTACGCGGCGGTCTTCGGAGCCGAGGTGTCGGCCGGAAGTGCCTTCCGGGCCGACTCGACCAGTGCGGCGAACGTCGCAGGCTCGTTGACCGCGAGGTCAGCGAGGATGCGGCGGTCGACCTGGATGCCCGCAAGGCCGAGGCCCTGGATCAGGCGGTTGTACGTGAGGCCGTTCGCACGCGACGCGGCGTTGATGCGCTGGATCCAGAGGCGACGGAAGTCGCCCTTCTTCTGGCGGCGGTCGCGGTACGCGTAGACGAGGGAGTGGGTGACCTGCTCCTTGGCCTTGCGGTAGAGACGCGAACGCTGGCCGCGGTAACCACTGGCGCGCTCGAGAATGACCCGGCGCTTCTTGTGGGCGTTGACCGCCCGCTTCACTCTTGCCATGACTCTGTTTCTTCCTTAACGGGTCTCGCGGCTCAGTGGCCGAGAAGCTTCTTGATGACCTTGGCGTCGGGGGCCGACACGACCTTGTCCTGGTTCAGACGGGCCTTGCGCTTCGAGGACTTGACCTCGAGGTTGTGGCGCATACCGGCCTGCTGCTTCTTGATCTTGCCGCTACCGGTGATCTTGAAGCGCTTCTTGGACCCGGAGTGGGTCTTCTGCTTCGGCATCTCGTATTTCTCCTTGGTTCTGCCGTCACGAGTGACGGACGGGGATGTTTGGCTCAGCCCTCGACGGGCTCAGCCGTCTGCTCGTCGCCGTCGGCCGGGGCATCCGCCGCCGGTCGCGCCTTCGCTGCAGCACGCTGTGCATTGGCCTCGGCCTTGGCCTCGGCCTTGTTCTTGAGGGGACCGATCACCATGACCATGTTGCGGCCATCGATCGTCGGGTTGTGCTCGACCGTGCCGTACTCGGCCACGTCTTCAGCGAAGCGCTGCAGCAGGCGGACGCCCATCTCGGGACGCGACTGCTCGCGACCGCGGAAGAGGATCATCGCCTTGACCTTGTCGCCGGCCTTCAGGAAGCCGATGGCGCGCTTCATCTTGGTCTCGTAGTCGTGCTTGTCGATCTTGAGACGGAACCGCACCTCTTTGAGGATGGTGTTCGCCTGGTTGCGCCGGGCCTCTTTCGCCTTCTGCGCAGCCTCGTACTTGAACTTGCCGTAGTCCATGATCTTCGCGACCGGCGGCTTCGAGTTCGGAGCGACCTCGACGAGATCGAGATCGGCCTCCTGCGCGAGCCGCAGGGCCACCTCGATCTTCACGACGCCGACCTGCTCTCCGGCAGGCCCCACGAGTCGAACCTCGGGGACGCGGATACGGTCGTTTGTACGGGGATCGCTGATGCGTGTTCTCCTCTACTCAAGCGGTTTCGCTCGGTCGGGAGGCGGTTGCCGCCCGACGACGAAAGGAGAAATTCGCGCATGCGTGCACGGATTTGCACCGTACTTTTCATGCGGCACCCTATCTACTCCCCCGTCTTGCGACGTGGGAGCGGAGTGCAATGACCCGGTAACCTTGATGAAGCGGTATGCGCGGGTGGGAGAATCTCCACTTTCGTACCGGGGTGAAGCCCCGGAGCCCGAAGTAGTCTAGCAGAGGAAATCCGTGAACAGTAGTTCAGACGAGACCACGGTCGAGGGCGCCACCCGCGACATCGCCGAGGTCCCCGCAGTCGAGATCATCACGACCGCCGCCGTGCACCTCATGAGCGCCGCCGCCGTGAAGGTCGGGCTGGCCGAAGACCCCGAGGAGCAGATCGACCTCGACGAGGCGCGCAAGCTCATCAACGCGCTCGCCGGGCTCATCACTGCCGGCGCTCCCGAGATCAGCGACATGCACGCCCGCTCGCTGCGCGACGGCCTGCGTTCGCTGCAGCTCGCGTTCCGCGAGGCATCCGTCATCCCCGACCCGATCGGCAAGGGCCCCGGCGAGAAGTGGACCGGTCCGGTCAGCTGAGTCGAACCGGCCCGGCCGCACGCTAGCGCTGACAGCTCGGGCACCACCAGGTCTCGCGCTGCTCGACGGCGTTGCGTCCGAGTCGGCCGTGCTCGATGAGCGTGCCGCAACGCCGGCACGCCTCGCCACCACGGCCGTAGACCCAGAGCTGCCGGCCCCGATGCGTGTCGCCGGTCGTCGTGCGCACCGCACGATCGCGGTTGGCACGGATGACGCGGCTCGCGAGCGCCACGAGGGGCACGAGCTCGACCTCGCCGATCGGCCGGGTCGGCAGGATGCCGCGGAGGAAGCACAGCTCGTTGACGTAGACGTTGCCGAGCCCCGCGAGATTGCGTTGCTCGGCGAGGGCGACCGCGACGGGCGTCTCCGGCGCGCTCGCGAGCCGGCGCACCGCCTCGTCGGCGTCCCAGTCGGGCCCCAGCAGGTCGGGCCCGAGGTAGCCGAGCCGCTCGCCCTCCTCCGCCGCGCCGAACAGCTCGAGGGTGCCGAGGTCGAAGCCGACCGCCGAGGCATCCGGCACCTCGATGATGGCGCGCGCCTGCCAGGCGGGCCGTCGCCATGGGGCACCGGGGCGGAACACCCGCCACTCCCCCTCCATCTTCAGGTGCGAGTGCACGACGACCCCGCCGATGCGCATCAACAGGTGCTTTCCGCGGCCCCCGACGGAGTGCACCTGCTCGCCGGCCAGGTCGACCTCGGCGAGCGCGGGCACCCGGAAGTCGGAGCGGGTGACCGTGCGACCCGCGAGCGCCTCGTCGAGTCGCCGCGCCGCCTGGTGGACCGTGTCACCCTCTGGCATCGAAGCGGAGCCCTCTCGGCGTCTCCCGGAACCCGGCGGCACGCAGCGGTCGGTCGAGCGCCGATCCGAAGACCGCGTCGCCGTTCACCGTCTCGACGCGGAGCCGTTCGGTGCGGCCTCGGGTGAGCGCGGCCGCGAGTGCCGTGGTGGCCGCTGCCAACGCCGTCTCGTCGTCGGTGAAGACGAGGGTCGTGCGTCCACCGCGTTCGAGGTAGAGCACCGCCTCGCCGTCGACGATCGCGACGAAGGCGCCGGCCTTCCGGCCAGGTCGATGCGCGCTCTCGCCGGGAAGCTCGGGCCAGTCGAGTGCGGCGCCGAACGGATTGGCCGGATCGGTGGCCGCGAGCGCGACGGCCTCGTCCTTCGGCGCGGCGCGGAGACGGTCGACGGCCGCCCCCGTCGCGAACTGCGCCCCGCCCTGACCGTCGATGAAGTAGCCACGACGCACGCGGCCCGAGTCCTCGAAGCCCGAGAGCGTGCGATAGGCGAGCGCGAATCCGCCGACGTGCGCCTCGGCCGTCACCGACCCCCTGGTGACGATGCCGTACCGTTCGAGCAGCGCCTCGCCGAGGGCGTGCGCCCGCGGTGTGGCGGCGCCGCTCGCGAGCGGCAGCACCGACCAGCGCCCCGCGGCCCGTGGCGGGTTGGCCCGGGCCGCGGCCGTGCGCCCGGCCTGCACGGTCGCCGCGAGCGATCGGCGCGACAGCGACCCCGCGCGGAGCCGGGCGCGAGGGGTGGGCGCCGCGGTCTTGTGCGCTCCCCCGCCCGCGAGCATGCCGCGCACCGGGGCGAAGGTGTCGTTGGTGACGAGGCCGGCCCAGACGAGCCGCCAGAGCGCATCGGCGAGCGCGCGGTCGTCTTCGGAGCCGACGGCCTCGGCCAACTGCCGGAAGAAGAAGCCGCCTCCGCCGCCGAGCACCGCGATGAGTTCGGATTCGAGCGGATCGAGGGGTGCCTCGGCGGGCGGCGGCAGCGTGAGCTCGGCCGTCTCCGCGAGGTGCAGGCTGATCCACCCGTCGTCGCCGCCGAGCGACCCGGTGCCGGCCCAGAGCACCTCGCCCGACGCCGTCAGTTCGTCGAGCATGCCCGGCCGGTAGTCGGCGACCCTCGCGGGCAGCACGTACGCCTCCCACGCGGAGGCCGGGATGCGCGCGCCCTCGAGCTGCTCGATCACTGCGGCGACGCCGTCGACGCCGCTGAGCTTGCCGCCCACGTGCTGCCATACCGGCAGGAAGCGAGCGAACTCGCGCGGCTCGACCGGTTCGACCTCGTTGCGGAGCACCGCGAGCGAGCGTCGCCTGATGCGTCGGAGCACCCCGCTGTCGCACCATTCCAGGCCCGACCCGTGGGGCAGGAACTCGCCCTCGACCACTCGGCGCTCTCCGCCGAGCCTCGCGAGGGCCGCGGATGCCACGACCTGCCCGATGCCGAAGCGCTCCGCCACGGCCTGCGCCGTGAACGGGCCGTGCGTGCGGGCGTACCGGGCGACGAGATCGCCGAGCGGGTCGCGCACCCCCTCGCCGAACACCTCGGGTAGCCCTGGCGGGATCGGCACGCCGAGCGCGTCGCGCAACCGGCTGACGTCTTCGACCGCGACGAACCACGACCGGCCGCCGAAGCTGACCGGTGCGGCACGACGCGACGCGACGAGCGCGGCGAGGGCCGCACCGGCATCCGTCTCTTCGTCGACTCTCGCCGCCACCTCCTCGGCCGTGAGCGGTCCGAGGTCGCCGAGCAGGTCGGCGACCCCCTCCTCGCCGCGAGCGAGGCGATCGGGATGGAGCCGCTGGAGCATGCGCTCGACCTCGTCGACCACCTCGGGGTCGAGGAGTTCGCGCAGCTCGACCGTGCCGAGCAGCTCGGCGAGGAGCGCCGGGTCGAGCGAGAGGGCTGCCGCCCGGCGCTCGGCGAGCGGGGCGTCGCCCTCGTACATGAATGCGCCGACGTAGCCGAAGAGGAGGCTCGAGGCGAAGGGGCTCGGCGACTCGGTCGTGACGTCGACGAATCGCAGTTCACGGCGTTCGATGCGTTCGGCGAGCCGGGTCAGTGCCGGCAGGTCGTAGACGTCCTGCAGGCACTCCCGCACCGCCTCGAGCACGATGGGGAACTCGGGGAAGTCGCGGGCGACCTCGAGCAGTTGCGACGCCCGCTGCCGCTGCTGCCAGAGCGGCGAACGCTTGCCCGGGTTCGTCCGCGGCAGGATGAGCGCCCGCGCGGCGCACTCGCGGAACCGAGCGGCGAACAGGGCCGAGCCGCCCACGTTCGCCGTGACGAGCTCGGCGAGCTCGGCCGGTTCGAAGGCGAAGAGCTCGGCGCCGGGCGGTTCGTCGCCCGTGTCCGGCATGCGCAGCACGATGCCGTCGTCGCTCGCCACGGCATTGGAGTCGACGCCGCTCTGCTCGCGCACGCGCGCGCCGATGGCGAGGGCCCACGGCGCGTGCACGCGCATGCCGTAGGGCGAGTGCAGCACGATGCGCCAGTCGCCGAGCTCGTCGCGGAACCGCTCGACCACGAGGTTCGTCGCGTCGGGCACCACCCGGGTCGCCGTGCGCTGGTCGTCGATGAACTTCACGAGGTTCGTGGCGGCGCGTTCGTCGAGCCCGGCGGCACGGCTGCGAGCGAGGGCGTCGGATGCCGGTGCGCCCGACAGTTCTGCGATGAAGCCGCCGATCGCCGCCCCGAGTTCGGCGGGGCGTCCGATGCCGTCGCCCTTCCAGAACGGCAGACGGCCCGGCTCGCCGAACGCGGGTGCGACGAGCACGCGGTCGTGCGTGATCTCCTGGATGCGCCAGCTCGTGGCCCCGAGGGCGAACACGTCGCCGACCCGCGATTCGTAGACCATCTCTTCATCGAGTTCGCCGACGCGGCGGCCGGGGCCCGCCTCGCCGACCATGAACACGCCGAACAGGCCCCGGTCGGGGATCGTGCCGCCGCTCGTAACCGCGAGTCGCTGGGCACCGCGACGACCGACGATCGTGCCGGCGTCGCGGTCCCAGACGATGCGGGCACGGAGCTCGCCGAAGCGATCGGAGGGGTACCGACCGGCGAGCAGGTCGAGCGTCGCGTCGAACGCCGATCGGGGCAGCGCGGCGTAGGGTGCGGCGCGGCGCACGAGCTCGAACCAGGCCTCGACGTCCCACTCGTCGAGCGCGGTCGCCGCGATCGTCTGCTGGGCGAGCACGTCGAGCGGGTTCGCGGGGATGCGGAGCTCTTCGATCGCCCCGCCGATCATGCGTTCGGCGACGACCGCCGAATGCAGCACGTCGGCCCGGTGCTTCGGGAAGATGAGGCCCTTCGAGACCTCGCCGACCTGGTGCCCCGCCCGGCCGAGCCGTTGCAGACCGCTCGCGACCGAGGGCGGCGACTCCACCTGCATGACGAGGTCGACCGCGCCCATGTCGATGCCGAGCTCGAGACTCGAGGTCGCAACGACGCAGCGCAGTCGACCCGACTTGAGATCGTCTTCGACGAGGGCGCGCCCCTCCTTGCTCACCGAGCCGTGGTGCGAGCGCGCGATCACGGGCGGCGCTCCCGTGGTGATGCCCGAGGCGCCGACCGCCTCTGCCGGCGTTCGTCTGGCCGTCACCGGTACCGCGGCTGCCTGCACCGGCGCCGTCAGCGCCTCGACCTGCAGCGCGGTGCGCTCGGCCCAGAGCTCGTTGAGCCTCGCCGTCAGCCGTTCGGCGAGTCGCCGGGAGTTCGCGAAGACGATCGTGGAGCGGTGCGCGAGCACTTCGTCGAGGATCGCCTCTTCGACGTGCGGCCACACCGTGCCGGCCCCCGTCTCGCCGGCGAGGTCGGAGAGGTCGTCGACGGGCACGGTGACCCGAAGGTCGAACTTCTTGCCAGAGGGCGGCGCCACGATCGTGACCGCCCGCGTGCCGCCGAGGAACCGCGCCACCTCCTCGTGGGGCCGCACGGTCGCCGACAACCCGATGCGCTGCACCGGTGCTGCGGTGAGCTCGTCGAGCCGCTCGAGCGAGAGCGCGAGGTGCGAGCCGCGCTTCGTGCCCGCGAGCGCGTGGATCTCGTCGACGATGACCGTCTGCACACCGCGGAGGGTCTCGCGCGCCGCCGAGGTGAGCATGAGGAACAGCGACTCGGGCGTCGTGATGAGGATCTCGGGCGGGTGCGTCACGAGCCGTCGCCGCTCGCCCGGCGGCGTGTCGCCCGAGCGCACGCCGACGGAGACCTCGGGCACCTCGATGCCGTGCGCCGCCGCGGTGCGGGCGATGCCGACGAGGGGCGCCCTGAGGTTGCGCTCGACGTCGACGCCGAGCGCCTTCAGCGGCGAGAGGTAGATGACGCGCGTGCCCGTCGATTCGGCATCGGCACCCTCGTGATGCAGCCGGTCGATCGCCCAGAGGAAGGCCGCGAGGGTCTTGCCCGAGCCGGTCGGGGCGACGACGAGCGAGTGCTCGCCGCGCGAGATCGCCTGCCAGGCGCCGTCCTGCACCGTCGTCGGCGCGGTGAAGGACTCGGTGAACCACGCCCGCGTCGCGGGCGAGAACGCATCGAGCGCCGAAGCCATGCCTCCATTCAAGCGGATGCCGCCGACGCCGGGCTTTCCCGGACCGTCGACGTCATCGTTCGGGGTCCGGCTCCGCCTGCATGGCGGCGAGCGCACGGGCGACGGTGTCGACCGTGCGACGCACCTCCGCGGCATCCGTTCGCCAATTGCTCACCGAGAAGCGCACGACGGCACGGTCATGCCAGCGCGACGTCATGGCCAGCACCTCGCCCTCGTTCCAGAGTCGTTCGCTCAGCGCCTCGGTCGCCTCGTCGCCGTCGAGCGCGATGCAGACCTGGGTGAAGACGACCTCGTTCAGCACCTCGACGCAGGGAAGGGCGCCGACGCCGTCGGCGATGCCGCGCGCGGCCTCGGCCAGACCGTCGATGAGTCGCGCGACGCCGTCACGGCCGAGCGACCGCAGCACCGCCCACGTCGGCACCCCGCGTGCGCGGCGCGAGAGCTCGGGCGCCTTCTCGTGGGGATCGGCTCCGACCTCGGTCGCCTGCAGGTAGCTCGCGTGCATGCCGAGGGCGCGCCGCATCGCCGCCGGGTCGCTCACGATCGCGATGCCGCAGTCGTACGGCACGTTCAGGGTCTTGTGCGCGTCGGTCGACCACGAGTCGGCGGCCTCGAACCCCGCGGTCAGGTGGCGGAGCCTCGGCGACGCCGCGGCCCAGAGCCCGAATGCACCGTCGACGTGCACCCACGCGCCGGCCGCGTGCGCGACGTCGATCGCGGCGGCGAAGTCGTCGAACGCGCCGGAGTGGATGTTGCCGGCCTGGAGCGCGACGATCGCCGGGCCGTCGCCGGCCTCGAGCACCGATGCCAACTCGTCGACGCGGATCCGCCCCTGCTCGTCGGCCGGCACGGTGATCGGCGCGCCGAGCCCCAGGTACCGCGCCGCGAGATCCATCGTGCCGTGCCGCTCCTCGCCGGCGATCCACCGTATCGCCGGGCCGCCGGCGAGCCCCTGGCTCTCGACGTCCCAGCCGACCCTGCGCAGCACCTCGTTGCGTGCAGCCGCCATGCACGAGAACTGCGCCATCGTGGCGCCGGTCGTGAAGCCGACGTCGCTCTGGGGCGGCAGTTCGAGCAGGTCGAGCAGCCACTCGCCGGCGAGCTCCTCGACGGCGACGGCGCCCGGCGTGATCGCCCGCAGGCCGGTGTTCTGATCCCAAGCGGAGACGAGCCAGTCGGCGCCGAGCGCGACGGGCTGCGTGCCGCCGATCACCCACCCGTAGAAGCGCGGCGATCCGATCGCGATGAGGCCGGGCTCGATGCCCTCGGCCAGTCGGCCGATGACCTCGAGGTCGGGTTCGCCGTCGGGCGGGAGATCTCGCCCGAGGCGCTCCTTGATGTCGTCGGCGGTCGCCTGGGGCGGGATCGGTCGTTCGGCCACGCCCGACAGCCACGCTCGAGCATGGCGGCCGGATGCCTCGATGACCGCCTCGTACGAGTCATCCGCTGTCGGGCCGGTCTCACCGAGGCCGCCGATCGTCGTGTTCGCATCAGTCATGGCACACCTGGATTCCGTGCGACGAGCGCACACCACCGATTGTGCGCCGGTTCGCGGGCGCGGTCAACGGGCCGTCGAACGGCCGTCGCCCGGGAGGCGTCCGAACCCACCCGAGAGGTGTCCGATCCCGCCCCGGAGTCGTCCGACCCCGCTCGACCGACTCAGCCGGCGGGAGTGCCGACGAGCTTCACCGTCAGCGAGTCGACCGACGTGGCGATGACGTCATCGGCCGCCCAGCGGCGGGCGAGCCGCGCAGTGATCGCATCGAGCTCCTCGCGGCTCAGACCGCCGACGAGCTCGAGGCGCACGACGAGTTCGGGTCCGATGAGGCGAGCCGTCGGGTCGCCCGGGAGCAGGGTCACGCCGAGCACTGCGAGCTCCCGCGCGATCGAGTTCCGGAAGGCCTCGCCGACGATCGGCGACTCGAACGGAGGCTGCCACTCGTGCGCCTGCGCGATGGACCACACCGCGGGTCGGCGCAGCACGAACTCGGTCGGCGAACCGGGGTCGAGCACGACGAGCTCGGTGCCGTCGTCGGCGGCGGCCAGCGCGACGCGCACTCCGTCGGCGGGCACGGGCCTCGCGAGCGGATTCCACCGCGACATCGCCTCGACCGAGGCGAAGACCGGCAGCACCCTGCGTCCGTCGGGCCCCTGCACCGTCACGATCGAGAGCTCCTGGCTCTTGTCGACCGCGAGCCCGTGGGCGCCGACCTCTGAGCCTCCGTCGCCGAGTTCGGCGAGGAGGGGGATCAGCAGGCGGGAACGCGCGAACTCCGCGACCACCGGCGCCGGTCCGGCAGCGCCGGCACGGAAGTCGTCGAGCGCGGCGACGAGCGCGGCGGGCGCCCGGCCGTCGTCGGAGGCGTGCGTGTTGGGCTGGAACGAACGCCCGGCCCACGGCACTCCGGCGGAGT
>NZ_JBHURI010000105.1:0-12304 GCF_042673425.1 Agromyces sp. NPDC056965
CCCGTGGGGCGGCGCGCGCGCGCCCCCCCTCCGCTCGCGGCGTGGCTCAGGCCGCACCGAGGTCCGCCCAGGCCGGGTGCTTCGCGGTGCCGGGCTCCTCGCTGCGGGTCCACCACTTGGCGCGGTACAGGCGGCCGTCGTGCTCGACGGTCTCGCCGCCCGTGTAGATCCACGAGGGGGTCCAGACCCGCACGACTCCGTTCGCGGTACTCACCTCGACGCCCTGCTCGGCCCAAGCGGTGTTCACCTTGCCGTTCTTCGAGGTCGCCCCGGGAGTCGCTCCCTTCGTCCACCACTGGGCGACGAACACACGGCCGTCGTGGAGTACTCGGTCGCCCTCGAGGTAGACGCGGTCGGCGCGCCAGGTCGGCAGGTCCGCGACCGCGACCACGGGTGAGGTCGCCGTTCCCGTGGCGCTGTTCGGCCGACTCGCCGACACGATCACCGCGATCTCGGCGCCGTCGAGCGACCCGTCGACCTGCAGCTGTTCACCGGTCTCGCCCACGAGCTCCTCACCGCCAGCGGTCCAGCGGTACGAGAAGGTCAGGCCTGCTGCATCCCATTCCCCGGGCTGGGCGAAGAGGATGCCGCCGACCTCGGCCGTGCCGGAGATGCTCGGTGCCACGGTCGCGGCAGGTGCCGGATCCTGGATGGCGACCTCGTATTCGGCCTCCGTCGCGTTGCCGGCCGAGTCCGCCGCCGTGTACGTCAGCGTGTACGCGCCCGCCGCCGGCGGCACGATCGTGCCCGGTTCGAGCGCGACGTCCTCGCCGATCGGGCCCGAGACGGTGATCGCGATGTCCACGGAACCCGAATCGTCGCCGGCGATTCCCGCCGGCACCGTGTACTCGGCACCCACCGTCGACGTCGCTACCGGCTCGGGGTCGACCTCGAGCAGCGGCGGCGTCGTGTCGTTTCCCTTCAGCGCGTGCGCCGCGAGACGGGCGACCGCCGTCGCCGCAAGCGGCTCGCTGAAGACCTTCGCCGTCGAGATGACGCCCTCGAAGGGGTACTCGATCCCGCCCGACGAGGAGATGTCCCCGCCGACCACGAAGGCCCGCGCCGCGCCGGAGGGGTTCTGCACCTTGCCACCGCCGGCCGCCACGGCCGAACCGGCCTCTCGACCGTCGACGAAGACGCGCAGCGCACCGGTCGAGGCGTCGTACGTCGCCACGACGTGCGTCCACTGCCCGGCGGTCACCGCGTTCTCGGCGCGGGCGACGACGTGCGTGCCGCCGACGCGAACCCACAGCTCGGGAGTGACCTTGCCCGGCCGGGTTCCCGGCAGCATCTCGAGGCCCTGACCTGCGGTCTGGGTGTTCGAGATCATGTCGCGTTCGGTGGTGATCGACGGAACCTTGAAGACCGACTCGATCGCGAAGCCGTCCTCCGTCTTGGCATAGTCGGTGTCGGACCACGGGATGCGCGAGCCCTGGGCAGCCGAGGCCGTGAACGTCGCGACCTCGCTGCCGAGCGCGGAGTCGACCGAGACGGCGGCCGTGCCGGCGGTGATCGCGTGGGCCCGCGGCGACCGGTCGGCGGGCTTGCCGCCGACGTAGTCGAGGTCGAGCAGATCGGCGACGGGGAGCGGCTCGATGAGCTCGGCCATGGCCGCCGATCCCTTCGCCGCGATCACGGTGAACGTGGCCTGCGACTGGCGCGCGGCCGCGTCCGTGACGACGTAGGTCAGCGTGTGCGCGCCGACCACGGCGGGAGTGAACCTGAACCGGCCGCCGTCGGTGCGCTCGACCTCGACGACCCCGCCTGCGGGATCGGTCACCTCGACGGCGACCTTCACCCGGCCCGAGTTGTCGACCGCCTGCGGCGCCGGAGCGACGTAGGGGCGGTCGACGACGGCGGATGCGCCCGGCACCGGCCGCTCCACCTTCACCAGCGGCGGTGTGGCGTCGATGAGCTTCAGCTCGCGATTCGCGACGCGGTAGACGTTCTTGTCGGAGAGCGGGGCGCCGTAGACCTCGACCCCCGCGATGCGTCCGTCGAAGGTCGCGTCGTTCAGCGCGCCGCTCGGGTTCGCATCGCCGCCGATCGCCAGGTACCGGGCGGCGGCGGTGCCGGGCTTCACCGGGAACGAGACGTCCTCGGTCGTCACCGCCTTGATCCCGTTCACGTAGAGACGGGCGTCGGTGCCGTCGTACCAGCCGGTGACGTGGTACCAGATGCCGTACTTCAGCTCGACCGAGGGGCGAGGGCTCGCGTACCAGAAGCCGAGCTCGTAGCTCTCGGCCGAGGCCGTGCGCACCGCCTCGAGTCCGATGCCGCCGCTCTGCATGCCGCCGACGACATCGACATAGCCGCCGACGGGCTTGTCGATCGCGTCGAGCTTGAAGGTCGCGTCGATCGTGAAGCCGTCCTGCAGTTTCGCGTAGTCGGCGTCGCTCCACAGCGAGGTCTTGAACGCGGAAGCCGCGCCCTGCTCGCCGATCGCGACCTGGACACCGAGGTCGGCGTTATCGGCCACGCGGGCCGCGCTGCCCGCGGTGAGGGTCCACGCCTTCGGCGAGGCATCCTGAGCCGTGCCGTCGGCGAAGCCGACATCGAGCAGGTCGGCCGTCGGCACCTGCTCGCGCAGGTCGTCGAAGGTGAGCGCATCGGGGTCGAACGGCGGCTCGACGGGGCCGGTCGAGCCGGTCGTCGTGAACCGCGCCGTGAGCGGCGACCCCTCCTTGCCCCACGCATTGATCGGGGTGATCCGCACCTCGTACTGGCGCGATGGGCGAAGGCTCCACACCTCGTGGTTGCGGCTCGTCGGCATCGGCAGGTTGTAGAAGCCCGACCACTGCAAGAAGGTGTTGACGGTCTGGCCGGTCGCGACGTCCACGGTCGTGTAGCGGTACTTGTGCACGATGTCCTGCACGGTGTTCGGTGCCGGCGCGGCCTGCGGGAAGGCGACCATCGCCTTGTCCTCGCCGATGCCGTTCACGGTCACCGACGATCCGGCGGGCCAGACCGGCGCGCCGCTGAGGCTCGCACGGTGCGTGTTGTTGAGCGGGAAGCGTTCGTCGTAGCTCTTGGTGGTGTCGACCGAATCGGCGACATCCCAGGTCCAGGTCTGGTCGACCCACTGGTCGGCGAGCAGGTCGTAGTTCTTGATCGTGACGGTGGAACCGCTGATCTCGACGATGGCGGTCTGCCGGTTGTTTCCGGCATCGTCGGGCGTGGTGTCGTTGGAGCGGCTGGTCGGGCTCGTGTTGACGACGCCCGATTCGAACTCGTAGTAGGCCAGCGGCGGCGCGTTCACGGTCGTGAAGCCCTTGTCCGCCTTGGTGCCGCTGCGGTTCTCCTGGCCCTGCCAGACCGAGGTCGGGATGTTCTGCGGCGTGTGGATGTGCCCGCCCCAGACGACCGCCTGGGGGAAGTCGTCGAACACCGACTGCAGGGTGTCGCCGCATCCGCTCGAGAGCCCCGTGCCGTACCACTCGTTCGAGACGTAGTGCGTGCACTGCAGCGGGTGGTGCACGAGCACCATGACCGGCTTGGTCGGGTCCTCGGCCGTGTCGGCCGCGAGTCGCTGCTGCAGCCATGACGCCGCGTAGGCGTAGTTGCCGGAGTTCGCCGCCGACGGCTTGCCGGTCGCCGGGTCGAGGGTGCCCGCGCCCGGCGAGACCGTGATGACGTGGTAGCCGTTGATCGTGTAGTCGGCGTTGGGCTTCTGCCCGCCGGTGGCCTGCGTGAACAGGTCGTACGAGGCGATGCCGCTGACGTCGTGGTTGCCGAGCGAGGCGACGAGGTCGATGCCGAGGTCGGCCTTCGAATCGATCGTGCTCTTAAGCCCGGCGTACTCGCTCGCGGTCGCACTGTTCGTCAGGTCGCCCACGAACAGCGCGGTGCCGACGTCCTCGGCCTTCCAGAAGTCGTACGCCTCGGCGAGCTCGCTCCAGTTGTTGTGGATGTCGCCGATCGCGGCGAAGCGGACGTCGGGCTCGCCGGCGGCGGGCACCGCCTCGTTGGGCGCGGTGACGGATGCCTCGGCTGCCGTCTCCTCGGCCGGGGCGGGGGTGGCTCCCCCGGTCACGGTGACGACGCGGGACTCCTCTGCGATGCCGCCCTCGGAATCCGTGACCGTGAACGTGACGGTGTAGTCGCCCGCGATGGCCGGCGTGAACCGGTACATGCCGTCGCTCTCGGGGAACACGGCGGCCACCACGCGGTCGGGGCTCGTCACCGAGACGACGAGTTCGCCGACGAGGCCCGTGGCGGCCGAGAACTCCACCGTCTCGCCGGCGACGGCGGAGGCGGGTACCGGAGTCGAGTCGGCGGTCGACGGCTGACCGCTGGACGACTCGGCACCCGACGACGACTCGGCACTCGAGGTCTCGGCGCCCGGGGCCGCAGCGCGGGGTGACGCTTGGGCGGGCGCTGCGATGCCCGTGAAGAGCATGGCTGCGGCGGCGACGGATGCGACGATCAGCGCCGGGCCGCGCCGCGCTCGGCGGGGCTCGGCGGGGCGGGACGGGGGAACGGCGGGCTGCGACACGGTATGTCCTTCGAACGACCTGGACCGGAACACAGCCACGACAGCGGGTCAGGGTGTCTGTTCGGTGAACACGATGAGACGGGCCGGCGGCGGTTCCTCGAGATCGGGCGAATCCGTCGGCCCGCTGCGCACAGTGGGTGATCGGGGGTGCTCTCAGCCCGTCTCGGGCAGCTCCGCCGCGCCGGCGGCCTGCGCCTCGAACGAGATGGTGTGGGGCACGTAGCGGTCCTCGCCGCATTCGACCGGGCGGCCGTTGGCCGCGTACGTCTCGCGCCGCACCTGCAGCATCGGGCTCGACCTGCGCACGCCGAGC
Organism: Agromyces sp. NPDC056965; assembly: GCF_042673425.1. Classification (NCBI taxonomy): domain Bacteria; kingdom Bacillati; phylum Actinomycetota; class Actinomycetes; order Micrococcales; family Microbacteriaceae; genus Agromyces; species Agromyces sp. NPDC056965. The sequence goes on from NZ_JBHURI010000105.1 coordinate 4,809, forward strand.
AGCCGCGCGTCGTCGCTCGACGCCGACACCGCTTCGATGCGGTGGTTGCCATGGGTGATCACGATGCCGGCACGGGCGAGCGAGCTCGTGGTCGAGAGCACGTCGTTGGGCATGCGCTCGACATGCGCGACCACCCATGGCGCCCAGGTCGAACGCTCGACCATGACGTCGCGCTCCTCGAGCGTGCGCACGCGCACCGTGCACAGCACGTCGACACCCGTGCCGATGCCGAGCAGCCGGGCCTCCCGCGGGGTCGCGCGTCGGACCTCGCGAGAGACGATCCGCCCGCCCGAGGCCCTGCCGCGGCCCTGTGCCCATTGGGTGAACGACCGCATGCGGTCGAACCCCTGCGTCTGCGCCGACTGCACGAACCATCCGGCACCGCGACGGGATTCGATCAGGCCCTGGCGTGCGAGCGCAGCAAGTGCGCTGCGCACGACCCCGCGTGACGAGCCCTGCATCGCAGCGAGCTCGAGTTCGCTCGGCAGGCGAGCCCCTGCGGGCAGTTCGCCGGAAACGATCCTCGCCCGCAACGCACCGAGGGCATCGAGCCCACGCGTTTCGGCGCGCACCATCCACCTCGCAATCACGCCGTCGTCGGCGGCAAGGCAGAGGCTACCGGGTGGGCCCGCGATTCGACAGCTGCGATCGTCAGCGAGAGCAGAGTCCTGATTCCGTCGGTCGGCCCCAGTACGAGCCGTTCGTTTCTATTCAGCTCCGGCTGAGTGCTTCCCTGAGGGCTCGGATCTCTGAGGTAAGCACCTCCATCTCCACCTTGGTGGCCGCTTCCTCCTGCTTGTCGGACTCGCCGACCATCTCGACGATCCAGGAAGCCAGTGTTGCGGTGACCACACCGATCAATGCGATTCCGCCGATCATCACACCGACCGCAACGAGCTGTCCTGTTGACGTCACAGGGAAGAAGTCTCCGTAGCCCACGGTCGTGATTGTGACGAATGCCCACCACAGTCCATCCCCGATCGTTTGAATGGAGCCATCTTGGCCACGCTCGGCGTCGAGAACCGCGACGGCAGCAACCCACACCAGCAACAGGGACGCACCGATGACATAGAGAATCACTCGCCCGCGGAATGCCGCGCCGGCGGTGCGCTGGAGTACTGCGAGGAGCGTCACCAATCGCAGCAGTCGGAGCGGTCGGAGCATCGGAAGGACGACGATGACGAGATCCAAGAGGTGCGTGTAGAACCAGCGCCATCGCTGCTGGGCGAGGCAGAGGTTCACGACATAGTCGATCACGAACAGTCCCCAGGTGAACCAGATGATCGTCTCTGCGATCGCTGCAGCAGTGCCGGTGAGCTCGCCGATCACCTGCCACGAGTATGCGATGAGGAACGCCAAAGCGGCGATCGCGAGCGGCCAATCGACGAGCTTCTGCCAGCGCTGCTGATCCATGCGGTCAGCTGAGATGCGAGCGAATTGGAGCCCGCACGCCGATCTGGTGCGAGGATCGTGCAATGAACGGTACGCGGGATGATGAACGCCGCATTCGGATCGCGACCGAAGCGTTCGACCTCATCCAAGCGGAAATCCGTCCGCTCCTCGCCTCAGGCGGTCGGTTGTGGTCGAAGGGGTCGGGAGGCTACCCGAGTCGTCTACGTCAGATTCTTCATGGACTGGATAAAGCTCACGACGTCACGTTTGCGACCGAAGCTGCGATACAACTCCCGCCTGATCAACGGGTTGTGGAGCATGTGATCCCTTTCAAACGGATCGTCATCGAGATTGTCGATCCGAGCCAGGCGGACCCCAGATCGAACACTCACAATGGCCCGATCGCTGGTGGCCCTGCTACTTCTCCAGAACACCTGATCTCGATCTTCGACCAGCTCCTTCAGAAGTGTTGGGTCACGAAGGAGGAACACGACCGTCTGAACCGTGCCGGCCGCAGTCTCCAGTGGGACGCACCAGATGGCGACGGATGGTCGCGCTACCGACTCGCGAAGGTCGACGCGCATCGCCTTCCGGCAGTCGACATCCCGAGCCGCGACTAGCTGCACCTGCCCGAACCCGGATCTGTCTGCGGGCAGCCAGTTGCGGCAGCTAACGAGTGGCCGGAACGTGCGCACGGCGCTAGCGTCGAACCCGGCAGAGGGGGTCGCGTGCGGGCCGAATGGGACGAGTCGTACTTCGACGCGGGGCAACGGGACGCGTCGGTCTATTGGGTCTGTTTCTGGACCGGAGACGACGTCGAGCACTCAGCCCAGCACGATCCACAGCGGATCACCGAAGCGGAATCAGTCGAGGAGGTACTTGCTTGGCTGGCTCGAGAGAGGGGCGAGCGAAGGTTCGAACTGTTCGTCGAAACCGTCGACCGCGCCGAATCACGCGAGCACGGCAGGGGAACTCTGCGAAGCCTCATCCGCCTGGCCGGAGACTTCCGCCCCGGCGGCACCTCGGTCACATTCACGATGACCAGGTCGGACTGACAATGAGGCCGTGAGACGTCACGAATCCACGACCGACGCGGTCAGAAGGTGATCACGATAGCCGGAACCGGGAGAAACGGACGAACCGCGAGACGCAGAGTCCTGATGTTGTAGCGAGGGCGGGACTCGAACCCGCGACACCACGATTATGAGCCGTGTGCTCTAACCACCTGAGCTACCCCGCCGGGTAGGCTTCCCGGCCCGACCGAACGGTCGAACCGAAGAGAACCAGAGCCCCGAGTCAGGATTGAACTGACGACCCCTTCCTTACCATGGAAGTGCTCTACCACTGAGCTATCGGGGCGCGTTGCCGCACTTGGCAACCGTACGAGGATATCACCTCTCGGCGGCACCTCCGAACCAGCGCCGCAACCGATCGGCGACTGCCGCCGTGCACCTGCCGATCATGCGGATTCGGCCTGCCACGACGGCGCCGAGACGCCGGGGAGACTCCACGCGGCGAAGCCGGCCTCGTCGGTCTCCAGCGTCACGAGACCAGCGGATGCCGCGACCCGCGCCCGACCGAAGAGGGCTGCCGCGACCTCCGCCGCCGCGAGCTCGTTCGAGTCGAACGACAGCGTCGCCGCCGACCGCGCGGCGAACACGAGCACCGACTCCTCGGCCGACTCGCGCACGAAGGCCACCGCGTCATCGCCGACCGCGAGCCAGCGGATGCCGCCGGTCGCGAGCACCGGATGCTCACGCCGCAGCCGGAGCAGCGAGCGGTACGTCTCGAGCACGGGCGCGACCTCTGGCGAAGCCTCGCTCCCCCACGGCATCGGCGTGCGCGAGGCCTCGCCGTCGACGCCGGTCAGCCCGAACTCGTCTCCGGCCCAGACGACCGGGATGCCGGGCAGTGAGACCGCGAGACCGAGCGCAACGGGCAGTGCGCCCGGGCGCGCGTGGGTTGCGAATCGCGGGGTGTCGTGCGTGTCGAGCGCGTTCATGGTCGCCGCTCGGGTGCGCCACGGGAATCCCGCGGCGAACCGCAGGTGGGCGGCGAGGAAGTCGCCTCCGGTGAACGTCGGAACCTGCTGCAGCGCGAACCCGAGACCGCCGCCGGCCGGGCTGCCCGGTTCGAGCAGCCAGCTCCAGAGCGGCCGGGTGAACGGCGTGTACGTCATCGCCCCGTGCCACGCGTCGCCCTGGAAGTCGCTCGCTGCGTCGTTCGTCGACTCCCCGAGCAGCAGCGTGTCGGGCTTCACCTCGAGCATCGTGCGACGGATCGTCTGGCGCACCTCGGCGTTCAGGTCGGCGGAGCCGAGTCGGCCGGTCATGTTCGCGACGTCGATGCGCCAGCCGTCGAGGTTGAACGGCGCGCCGAGGAACCGGGCGACGACCGAGTCGGGGCCCTCGATGAAGCGGCGCCGGAGCTCGACCGAGCTCCAGTCGAACTTCGGCAGGCTCGGCACCCCGAGCCACGACTCGTAGCCCCCGCCGTCGGCCTCGTCGCGGAAGAAGTAGAACTCCCGCTCGGGCGCTTCGGCGTCGGCCTGCGCGGCGCGGAACCATTCGTGCGCATCACCCGAGTGATTGGACGTCAGGTCGCCGATGACGCGGATGCCGCGAGCATGCGCGGCCTCGACGAGCCGCACGAGCGCCTCGTCGCCGCCGAGCAGCGGGTCGACGAGGTCGAAGGTCGTCGCGTCGTAGCGGTGGTTCGAGCGCGCGGGGAAGACCGGCGTCAGGTAGAGCAGGTCGATGCCGAGCGACGCGAGGTGGTCGAGCTTCTCGCGCACCCCGTCGAGGTCGCCGCCGAACACCTGCTTCGAGCGCCCCGGGTACACGGGGTCGACCGGGTCGCTCCAGTCGGCGGCGATCGCCCACTCGGGCAGCTCCCCGGCCGCCCGGAGCTCGTCGAACGGCGCAGCCCCCGATTTCGCGAAGCGATCGGGGAATACCTGGTACATCAGGCTCGACGCCGCCCATTCGGGCGCGGGCTCGTGCGCGACGAGCCGGAAGTCGTCGTGGTCGCGGGTCTCCACCGACGACGGGCCGAGCTGGTTCAGCCAGTGCTGCCGGCCGTCGTCGCCGACGAGCAGCCAGCGGTAGCCGTGCACGGGGTTCTCGACCTCGACGCCCGTCTCCCACCACTGCCAGCCGTCGGCGGCCCCGACGAGGGATGCCTCCTCGAAGCGCGGCTCCCGGTTCGGGTTCGATCGGGTGCCGACCCACGAGAGCGGCCCGAACGACTCGGGCACTCGCAGGCGCACCCGCACGGTCTCCCCGAGTGTCGGAGCCTGCGTCGAGACGTGCAGCGGGGATCCGTCGTGGTGCGGAGCCGGAGGGGTCGGCGGAGTCATTCCATCACCTTTCCACCCGCGTACGACACGCGGGCGACGACGTGCGCCGCGCCGGCCGCGGTCGCCTACTTCACGGCGCCGGCGGTCAGCCCGCCGACGATGTACTTCTGCAGGAAGAGGAAGAGCGCCACGACCGGCAGCGCCGCGATGACGGCACCCGCCGAGAAGGCGCTCCAGTCGGCGTAGCGCGGGTTCGACACGAGCTTCGTGAGTCCCACGGCGAGCGTCTGCTGCTCGGTGTCGATGAGGAGCACCGATGCCACGACGAACTCGTTCACCGAGGCGATGAACGACAGCAGGGCCACGACCGCGAGGATCGGCGCCACGAGCCGCAGGATGATCGTGAAGAAGATGCGGGCATGGCCTGCGCCGTCGATCTTCGCGGCCTCGTCGATCGACGCCGGCACGGTGTTGAAGAAGCCGTACATCAGGTAGGTGTTCACGCCGAGCGCGCCGCCGAGGTAGACCATGATCAGGCCGATGTGGGTGTTCAGGCCGATCGCGGGGAACCAGTCGCCGATCGCGCTCATGAGCAGGAAGATCGCGACGACGGCGAGCAGCTGCGGGAACATCTGCACGACGACGATCGAGATCAGGCCGAAGCGGCGACCGGTGAAGCGCATGCGCGAGAACGAGTAGGCCGCGAGCGCGCCGAGGAACACGGTCAGCACCGCCGTGATGCCGGCGATCATGAGCGTGTTGCCGAACCAGGTGAGGAAGGGCACCTGCGGGTCGGTGAGGATGCGCACGTAGCTGTCGAGGCCGATCTTCGAGAAGAGGGCGTTCGAACCGGTCAGGGTGCCGTGCGGGTTCAGCGACGACGAGATCACGAACACGATCGGGAAGAGCGAGAAGACCACCATGACGACGCCGACGACGTGGCGCCACCCCGTCGCGGCGAACCAGCGACGCAGGTTGAACGGTCGGCGGGCGATCTCACGGCCGGCACCACCGTCGCCGCCGTCGCGCGCGATCGAGATGCTCGCGCGCGTCGAGGCATCCGCGAACTCCTCCGCCTCGCCGATGACGAGGCCGGTCTGGGTTCCGGGAACGGGCTGCTGGGCGGCCATCAGTTCAGCTCCTCGAGCGACTTGGTGCGGCGGAAGGCGATGACCGAGATCACGGCCACGATGATGAAGATGATGATCGAGTAGGCGCTCGCGAGACCGTAGTCGCGCGTCTGCCCGGTGAACGCCACCTTGTAGACCATCGAGATCAGGATGTCGGTGAACCCGACGGGGATCGGGGCGTTCGAGTCTCTCGGGCCGCCGTCGGTGAGCATGTAGATGACGTTGAAGTTGTTGAAGTTGAACGCGAACGACGCGATGAGCAGCGGCGCCACCGACACGAGCAGCAACGGCAGCTTGATGAGCCGGAACACGGCCCATGGCTTCGCGCCGTCGACCGTCGCGGCCTCCTGCAGCTCTTCGGGGATCGATTGCAGGGCGCCCGTGCACACGAGGAACATGTACGGGAAGCCGAGCCAGAGGTTCACGAGCAGCACCGAGAACTTCGCGAGCACCGGGTCGGTCAGCCAGGGAATGGATGCCCCGCCGAACAGCACCTGGTTGATGAAGCCGAAGCTCTCGTTCATCATGCCGGCCCAGATGAGCGCCGACAGGAACGACGGGATCGCATACGGGAGGATCATCAGCACGCGGTAGTACTTGCGACCCTTCATCCGCATGTCGTTGAAGACGATCGCGAGGAAGAGGCCGAGGAAGAACGTCGACGCGACCGAGATGAGCGCGAACGCGAAGGTCCAGAGCGTGACGTAGACGAGCGGGCCGGCGAGTCGCTCGTCGGTGACGGCGCGGACGAAGTTGTCGAAGCCGACGACGATCTGCCAGCCGGGCAGCAGCTCATCACCGCTGTCGGAGGTGAACGCGCCGGTGCCGATGTCGGAGTAGACGGTGCCGGTGTCGAGGTTCGTCATCGTGCCGGCGGCCTCGTCGTACTCGAGGTTCGAGAGGTAGAGGTACGCGCTCGAGCCGTCGGGCGTACGCAGCGCCCCGTCGTTCGGGTCGTCGGAGAACGGCACGGCGAGTGCGGTGATCTCGTCGGTGCGGGCGATCACGTCGCCGAACTGCAGGGTCGTCCAGCCGTCGACGGCCACGGCGCGGTCGCCGTCCATCTCGGCGTCGACGGGGGCGAGCGGCTGGTCGTTGGTGCCGAGCAGCGCCTCGCCGTCGGGGTCCGTCGCGAGCAGGCCGAGCGTGCCGCCCTGGTCGACGACGGTGACGGGGTAGGTGGGCGAGTCCTCGACGCGCTGGAGCGACGAGGCCATGAGCGAGGAGACGGCCTGCTCCTTCGAGCCGTTGTGGCCCGTGCCGTAGTTCGTGAAGGCGATGTAGCCCGTGTAGACGAGCACGAACACCTGGAACACGACGAGGAAGATGACGCCGGGCGCGAGGTACTTCGCGGGGAGCTTGCGGCGCGAGAAGTAGATCCAGTTGACGATCACGGCCACGACGGCGACGATCGCCGCGACGAGCCACTGCCCGGCGCCCGCGAGGATGATGACCCCGTAGATCGCGATCGCGTCGACGAGGCCGAGCATCAAGAGCTTCACGAGGAGCATCTTCAGCCCGCCGGATGCCGCGTCGGCGATGTTCGCGGCACGCCGCTGCTTCTTCGTCGGCTTCTGCGGCGTCGCCGCGGAGACCTCGTCGTCGATCGTGGTGGTCATCCTGCTCGCTCTTCTCGTCGAACGTGAGTGCTCCGGGTCGGATGCCGTGGCGGCATC
>NZ_JBHURI010000106.1:0-12185 GCF_042673425.1 Agromyces sp. NPDC056965
GGCATCTGCGGACGCGTCGGCGAGGAACGGGGCGACCTCGAACTGCCACGCCGCGTTGACGGGATCGGCGTCGAGCGTGGCCGCCATCGTCGCCCGATCGGCGACGACCACGTCGTGACGCAGCACGAGCCCGCTCCGGTGGATGCGCCACTCGAGCACGCCGGCATCGCGCATCGCCGTGTCGAGCGCGGCCGGGATCGCAGCGTGGAACGTCTCGTACCCACGCTCCGCCCCCGGCCGGAGGGTCGTCGTGAAGCTGTAGGCCTCAGGCATCCGTCATTCCTTGGTCGAACCCGCGAGCATGCCCGACACGAGCGCGCGCTGCGAGAAGAGGAAGAGCACGAGTACCGGCAGGATCGCGATGACGATCGCGAGGGCCAGCTCGGGGCTCGTGATGTCGAGTCCGGCTCCGGCCACCGGGTTGAACGACGGCGTCGACGACAGCAGCTGGTTCAGGCCCACCTGGATCGGGAACTGGCTGCTCTTCGGCAGCACCAGATAGGGCAGGAAGAAGTTGTTCCAGTTGCCGACGAAGCTGAAGAAGGCGACGAGGGCGACGACGGGCTTCGCGAGCGGCAGCGCGATGCGGACGAAGATCTGCCACTCGTTCGCCCCGTCGATCCGCGCGGCTTCGAGCATCGAACGCTGCAGGCTCGTCGCGAAGTAGATGTACACGAGGTACACGCCGAACGGGTAGAAGGAGAACGGCAGCACGACCGACCAGATCGTGCCGATCAGCCCGAACAGGTTCAGTTCGAGGAAGATCGGGAGCACGAGCGCCGACGACGGCATGATCATCACGATGAGGGTCGTCATGAGCAGGAGCTTGCGGCCGCGGAACCGGGTGAGCGCGAGCGCGTAGCCCGCGGGCACGCTCGTCACGAGGGTGAACAGCAGCGCGAGCCCCGAGTAGACAGCCGAGTTGCCGAGCCACTGGAACACGGCGCCACCCTGGAAGTCCACGAGGTGGGTCCACGCGGCTGCGAGCTGCTCGAAGGATCCGAACGAGAGGGGCGGCTCCGAGATGAGCTCGGCGGCCGTCTTGGTCGGCGCGAGCAGCACCCAGATCGCGGGCACGACGAAGAACACCAGCAGCGCCGCGAGCACGATGACGACCACGGCCATCGATGCGAACGAACCGCTACGACTCCGGCGGAGACCGACCGAGGACGCCCCGGTCGAGGAGTGCACTGCGCTCATTCTTCTTCATCCACCTTGAACAGACCCGAGCGGGTGACGAGTACGACGGCGAGGATCACGCCGATCAGCAGCAGGAACAGCGAGATCGCGGCGGCGCCGTTGAAGTCGCCGTTCTGGAACGCGAACACGTAGGCCAGCTGGTTCGGCGACCAGGTCGGGCTGACGCGCCCGAGGCTCGCGGTCTGCATGAGCTGCGGCTCGACGAACAGCTGCGTGCCGGCGGCGAAGGCGAGGATCGCCATGTAGACGATCCACTTGCGGATCATGGGGATCTGCACGTGCCAGGCGGTCTTCCACGGCCCGGCGCCGTCCATCCGTGCGGCCTCGAGGACCTCGTCGGGGATGTTGTTGAGCGCGCCGTACATGACGACGATCCATCCGCCTGCACCGGTCCAGAACGCGATGATCACGAAGATCACCGGCAGGTTGGCCGGGTCGAGCACCTCGGCGAACGTCTCCCAGCCCATGGCGCGGAGCAGGCCCGCGGCGGGGCTCACATGGGGGTCGAGCATGAACAGCCAGACGAGCACGCTCGCGACGCCGGCGAGCGCGCCGGGGATGTAGTAGAGGAAGCGGAACACCGCCGACAGACCGGGGCGCATGCGTCCGCGCAGGATGACGGCGACGACGACCGTGAGCACGATCACGACGGTGAGCCACATCACGAGGTAGACGGAGATGTTCAGGAACGCCGGCGCGAACCGGTAGTCCTGCATGACCTTGATGAACTGGCCGAGCCCGGTGAACTGGCCGCGGTCGTTCGTGAACGCCAGGTAGATTGCGTAGACCGTGGGGAACACGCCGAACGCGAGCAGCAGCGCGGTGTACGGGGCGGCGAAGGCGAGCCCGGCCCAGCCGGGCCGGCGGCGCTGGACGCGCCGCCGGACCTGCTGGGTTTCGACGAGGGCGGCTGCGCGCCCGGCATCGAGTGTCGTCATTCGTTGACGACCGTGTATCCGACCGATTCCGCCTCATCGGTGATCGCCTGCTGCCAGGCGGGCAGCGTGTCGGTCAGGGAGGCGCCACCGGTGATGGCGGGCAGCACGACGCTCGACCACGCGGTCGCACTCGCGAAGCGGGTGTTCGCCCAACCGGTCCACACGGCGTCGGCGGCGACGGTGAACGCCTCGGTGATGTCGTTCGCGAAGTAGTCGCGGTTGGCCGGATTCTCGAGCCACACCTCGGCGCCCGCGACATAGGCGGGGTAGGTCGGGGCATCCTTCAGGTTCTCGTCAGACGTGGTGAGCCACTCGGCGAGGGCCGTCGATGCCTCGAGGTTCTTGCTGTGGGCCGACACCATCCAGATGCCGCCACCGACATTGCCGGTCACCGCTTCGCTCTCGCCGTCCCACTTGAGCGGGGCTGCCGCCGCCATCTGACCGGCGGGCACCTTGAACGCCGAGTCGAAGAGGTACTTGCCGTACCACGACGGACCGTTCGCCATGAGCACCTTGCTGCCGTCGAAGCCCTGGCTGAAGAACGCCTGGGTGGTCAGCGAGCCGGCGTCGATGAGCGAGTCGAGCATGGTCGACATGCGCGTGCACGCGGGGTCGTCGAGCGCCACGCGCAGGGTGTCCGCGGATTCCGCCTCCTGCGCCGGGCAGGCCGCCGACCAGAAGTACGACTCGTGCGAGTTGGTGTCGCCGATCGATCCCACGAGGTAGCCGGGGTGCTCGACCGCGACCTTCTCGCCGAGCGCCTGGTACTCCTCCCACGTGGTCGGAACCTCGTAGCCGAACTCGGTCATGAGCGCGTCGTTGTACCAGAGCACGACCTGCGCGATGTCGTTGCGCAGGCAGTACGTGTTGCCGTCGGCCTCGCACGGGGTGAGCGAACCCTTCGCGAATCCGTCGAGCACCTCCTGGTCGACGAGGTCCGCGTTGAGCGGCGCCGCGAACGGCGTCTCACCGGGCGAGGTCGGCTTCGATGCCCACGTGACGTCGGTCGGAGCGCCGAAGACCACGTCGGGCCAGCCCTCGTCGGTGCGGTCGAACAGCTGCACCTTCGTCTGCAGGTAGGTCGAGCCGCCGGCTCCGCCGTCGTACGTGACGATGTCCATCTTCACGTCGGGGTTGGCCTTCTGGTACGCCTCGACCGACGGGAGGCGGGTGGAGTCGGCCCACACGACGATCTCCGAGCCGGCGACCTGCTCGACGGGTTCGAAGGTCGTGGGGCCGTCGGCCGTGGACTGCTCCGCGCTGGCGCAGCCCGCGAGCAGGGCGATGGTCGCGATCGCCGAGACGACGAGCGCGCCGCGTCGGACGACGCGGGATCGAGGGGTTGACTGCATTGTCGTTCCTTTCAAGGGGGTTGGGGGGTGAGTCATGCGGCGCGGGCGAACGCCGCGACGGGGGCCGGGTAGTCGAGACCAGCGGGGAGGGCGATGCCGGGCTCGGTCGGCGCGTGCACCATCCCGTTCTCGTCGACCGCCGCCTCGCGGCGAACGGGGTTCGAGGTGACGAGCGACTCGTAGTAGGTGGTGTTCGAGATCGCCATGCACAGGTGCTGGTTCGGGATGTCGGAACCGTGCACCTCTGCTCGGAGCCGGAACGCGTCGGCGAGGTGCGCCGTGCGCATCGCACCCGTGATGCCGCCGCGCAGTGTCGCGCTGGCCCGCACGCCGAACGTGGCGGCGCCGGCGGCGATGAAGTCCGCCGAGTTCATGTGCGCGCCGTCGGAGGTCTCGGCGACCACGAGCGGCACCGTGACCGCGTCGGCGAGCCGGCCGTACGCGGTGACGCTGAACTCCCGCATCGGCTCCTCATACCAGAGGTAGTCCGCGTCGGAGAGCGCACGGCCGAGGCGGATCGCGTCGGGCAGGTCGAAGCCCGCCGAGCCGTCGTACATGAGCGGCACGTCGTCGCCGACGTGGGCGCGCAGTGCGAGGGCGAGCTCGGCGTCCTTCGTCGCGTCACCCCAGGCGTGCAGCTTGATGCCGTGGTAGCCGAGCGCGAGCGACTGGTCGGCGACGTCGAGGAACTCCTCGATGGTGGCGAACGTCGAGGTCGACGCGTACGCCGGGATCGAGGTGCGGAAGCCGCCGAGCACGCGCCACACGGGCTCGTTCGCGATGCGTCCCGCGAGGTCCCACAGTGCGACGTCGACGAGGCCGAAGGCGGGCAGCGGCAGTTCGTGGATCCGGTCGAGCTCCCAGAAGCGGTGCCAGATCCACTCGCGGTTGAGCGGGTCGGCCCCGATCAGCTCGGGCCGGTACACCCGCTCGACGAGGTCTTCGAGCATCATGGTGGCGCCCGGGCGGGAGAAGAACGCGACTCCCTCCGTACCGGTGTCGGTTCCGATGCGGAGCACGGCTCCGTCGCCGACAGGGGCGCTGCCGGCGAGCCCCTCCCGCCACTTGAAGGGCGGGTCGGCCGCGGGCACGTGCACCCGATGGACCTCGACGTGGGTGATCTTCATTGCGTTGCTCTCTCGTTTCGCGGTGGAGTCGGTGACGGTCAGGCGCAGGTATCGAGCGCGACGCCGAGCGGGCGCGCGAAAGTTCTGGAGCTCGTCATCGAACTCCGTGCGTAGTGGTGGTGGTCAGTCGGTGAGCCGCGAGAACAACCGCGTGCGGATGCGGTGCTCGAACTGCGCTCTGGTGGTGTCGATGTGTGCGACCATCAGGGTCGCGGCGAGTTCGCTGTCGCCGGCCGCGATGGCCTCGGCGATCTCGACGTGCTGGGCCCCGGCGTCGGAGAGCGAGCCCGCGGCGTCGCCGTGGAAGAGCAGCACATCCGACTGCGCAGCGAACTTGCGGGTGTTCGCAACGCTCGCCTGCAGGAAGACGTTGCCGGCGGCAGCGGCGATCGCGGTGTGGAACGCGGCGTCGGCGGCGCCGAACGTGTCGATGTCATCGGCGATTCCGGCGTCGAGCGAGGTCTTCGCCGAGTCGCGGATGGCGCGGACCTGCACGGGCGTCGCCGACGTCGCGGCTCGACGCGCCGTCTCGGCCTCGGTGAACTGGCGGTAGTCGATCAGCATGAGCACCTGCTCCATGTCGGTCGGCTGGAAGTTCGCGAGTTCGGCGTCGGCGAGCACGCCGTTGGACTCGGCCACGAAGATGCCGGCGCCGCGGCGCACGCTGACCCGGCCGAGCGCCGAGAGCACCTTGACGGCCTCGCGGGTGACGTTGCGCGTGACGCCGAGGATCTCGGCGAGGCCCTGCTCGGTCGGCAGCCGGTCGCCGGGGCGCAGACCTTCCGCGGCGATGTACTGCAGCAGCTGCTCGGCGACGAGTTCGTAGCCCGGCCGGTACGGAGCGACCGTCTCGCCGGCCTCGTCTGCTGCGCCTGCCGCCACTGCCGCCATGGGTGTCTCCTCTTCGAGCGAATTGCTTCGATGAGTATTACACAACACGGATCGATCTCGCAATGAATCGCATTAAGTACGCGATTTCTGTGAAGTTTGCGCCCACTGTGAGCAAATGAATCTGATCTATCCGCGATCCAGGCGTCCGCGCTCAGGCGATTCAGCCGCCAGTCGGCGAGTCCGCCGTGGCGCGAACACGCGCGTAGTGCTCGCGCACCCGGTTGCGATTGCCGCAATCGGAGGCGATGCACCACCGGCGATTGTGGCGCGGCGAGGTGTCGAGGAAGACCCAGCCGCACTCGGCATCCGAGCATTGGCCGAGCCGGTCGAGATCGTCGCGCAGCAGCAGGTCGACCGCGGCGAGCGCGATGCGCCGGCGAGGCAGGGCGAGGTCCTCCGGGAACTCCCACGCCCATCCCGCACCATGATCGTCAGGGTCGAGGCGACCCGACGCGACGGCCTCGGCGTGCGCCGCCACGAGCGGCTGTGTCGACGCGCCCTCGTATGCGGCGGCGTAGATCGCCTCGCGCAGCGCGATGACCCGGGCAACCTCGGCCGCGGCATCCGCCGGATGCTCGTCGGCGAGACGACCGAGAGCCGCGCTCTGCGCGTCGCCGACGAGGCCGAGCTGGTGCGCCCACCGCTGCACGTCGTCGAAGTCGACGAAGTGCTCGATGCATCGCTCTGCGCTGAGGCGCCACGACACCGTGTTGACCAGGTCGAGGGCGACGGCGCCGCCGACCTGCCCGTACGTCTCGCGTGACCGCACCCGGTTCGAGGCATCCATTCGGCCAGCATAACGCCTGATTCGGGCTTTACCCATTCAACTCCGTCTGCCACTCTGTAACGCATGCAACGCGAATCACCAATTAGCTTTCGGCGACGATCGTGGTCGCGCGACTTCGCACGACTCTGGCTCGCCGAAGGCGCATCCGTCGCCGCGCAGCAGGTCGCCGAGCTCGCGCTCCCCCTGCTCGCGGTGCTCGTGCTGCACGCCTCGGCGATCGAGCTCGGCCTGCTCGGGGTGGCCCGCTGGCTGCCCTTCCTGCTGCTCGCCCTGCCCCTCGGGGTGCTCGTCGACCGGCATCGGCGTCGCCCGCTCATCGTGACCGCCGACTGGGCGCGCGCCGTGCTCACCCTCGCGATCGTCATCGCCGCGGTGGCGGGTGCACTGACCGTTCCGGCGCTCGCGGTGCTCGCCGCTGCGATCGGCTGCTTCACCGTGCTGTTCGAGGTCTCGTACCAGTCGGTGCTGCCGAGCGTCGTGCCGACGGCGGCGCTGCCCGGCGCCAACACCAGGCTCGCCGCGACGGCGTCGGCCGTGCAGGTCGGCGGCCCCGGCCTCGGGGGCCTGCTGGTGCAGGCGGTGACCGCGCCGTTCGCGCTGCTCGTCACGGCCGGCGGGTACGTCGTCTCGGCGATCTCGGTCGCCGGCATCCGTGCGCCCGAGGCCCCGTCGGGGCGAAGCGGCGGATTCCTGGCCGAACTCCGCGGCGGGCTGCGGTTCGTGGCACGCGACCGCTACCTCGTGGCGAACCTCGGGTTCTCGGCGCTCTACAACCCGTTCAGCCAGTGGATCATGGTGCTGTTCACCCTGCACGCCGTGCAGGGCCTCGGCCTCGACGCCGCCCAGCTCGGGCTCGTGCTCGCGATCGGGGCGGTCGGCGCCCTCGTCGGCTCGGTGCTCGCCGGGCCGGCCGTGCGTCGCTTCGGCGGGGGCCGCCCGATCCTCTGGTGCGCGGCGGTCAACTGCCTCTCCCTCCTCGCCATTCCGTTCGCGGATGCCTCGTGGGGCACGCCGTGGCTCATCGCCACCTTCGGCGTGGTGTTCGCACTGAACGGCGCGAGCACGACGCTGTCGAGTGTCATCCTCGTGACGATCCGGCAGCTGCGCACCCCCGATCGGCTGCTCGGGCGGGTGAATGCGAGCATGCGGTGGGTGTCGTTCGGCACGATCGCGATCGGCGCCGCAGCGGGCGGCTTCGCCGGCGAGCTGCTCGGCACGCGGTCGGGGCTCGCGATCGGCGCCCTGCTCTGCCTCGGGTCGTTCGTGTGGGTCGCCCTGTCGCCGCTCCCCCGCATCGGCGACCCCGCCGAGCTCGCCATCGCCGAACGACGGGACCCCGATCGTGCGGCCGACCACGCGGCCGCTGCCACCGGCGCGCCCGAGGGACGCGCGCGCGACCGCTCGTAGGATCGGAGAATGGGAGCGAACGAGTATCGGTACGACACCGAGATCGTGCGGCTGATGTACGACCACGCCTCGTCGGTGGTCTGGTTTCCCGACCCGGTTCGATACGAGCAGAGCGGGCTCAGCTCCGAGCTGATCACCGAGCTCCGAGCATGGGGGCGATTGCACGACGAAGGTCTCGATCACGAGCAGCAGTGGCGGTCGCCCGAGCTGCCCGCCCGCGTCGATCGCGAGCGCCAGGAGCTCGCGCATCGCCTCGGCGACGAGCTCGGATCGGCCTTCGAAGTCGAGTTCGACGTGCCCAGCGGCGTCTGGTTCGGGCCGCGCCATGCGAGGGTCCGCTCGACGAATGCGCCGACGAACCCCGAAGCCGCCGCGATCTTCACGACCTGGGCCGACGCAGCGCGGGCTCAGCGGGCCGAGCTGGCGAAGCGCGCCGCGGAGCGACGAGCCTCCGGCGAGGTCGAGGGCGGCGGCTGGATCGCCCTTCATGCAGGCACCGGGCGACGGTACCGGCCGCCCGAACGACCCGAGCGGGATTGACGAACGCCCGACCCTCACGAGGAGAGCCGTGCGTTCGTCTTCGACCGGTTACCGCTGCGACTTCACACGGTTACGTGCGACGCTGCGAGGCGGTTACGCCTCGCACTTCGTGGGCACGAGAGAATCGGATCGACGACAGACGATGGCACGGGGTGCCGGATCGGACCGCCACGATCAGAGGAGTTCCATGACCACGACCACCGCAGCACCGCTGAAGGTTCGCCCCCGCATCTGGATCGGGCTCGTGATCTGGCTCGCCTACCTCGCGCTGGTCCTCGCGATCCAGTCGGCGAGCGGCATTCCCTACGACCAGTGGGGCGACAGCGCGGGCAACCTCTTCTTCGGCGGCGGGGTGTCGCTCATCGTCGCCACCGTGCTGCTCGCGATCACGACGAGCCTGCTCGGCTGGTGGCGCCCAGCGCTCTTCGACCGTGAACGCAGCCGGCACCGTTGGCCGATCTTCGTGCCGATCCTCGTCGCGGTCGCGGCCGTGATGAACCTCGCGGGCACCGACTGGGCCAGTTACAGCGGGGCGTTCTTCGCGGCATCCGTCGCCCTGCTGCTGGTCGGGTTCACCGAGGAACTCGTGAACCGCGGCCTGATGCTCGTTGCGCTGCGCAGCCGGCTCGGCGAAGGCTGGGTGTGGTTCATCAGCTCGGCGCTGTTCGGGTTCTCGCACTACATCAACGTGCTGCTCGGCGCCCCCGCCGGTGACACGACCATGCAGGTCTTCGCCGCGTTCCTCGGCGGCACGGCGTTCTACATCCTGCGCCGCGCGACCGGTTCGCTCATCTGGGCGATGGTGCTGCACGGCGTCTGGGACTTCTCGGTGTTCGCGACCGGGGTCGGGCACGCGGCCGACATCGCGGCCATCGCGAACGTCGTCTACCTCTTCACGGGCATCGTCGGCCTCGCGGTCGTCGCCTTCGTGATCCGGGGAGCGAACGAGCGGCTGGATGTCTCGCCCGCACCGGCCACGAGCGGCGCCGGCATCTCGGCCGGCTGAACGATGAACGCCCGGCCCTCGCGATGAGGGCCGGGCGTTCTCACCGAAGAACGGGTGCGGGTCGGTCAGCCTGCCGAGGTTCGCACCGTGCCGACCGCGGACTCCGCCGGCGCGGCATCCTCCCCCTTGCTCCGGAACGTCCAGAAGACGAACACCAGCGCGAGCGCCTGCGCGATCGTGCCGAGCAACGGCCCGAACGCGACCGCGCCCGGCGCGTGGCCGACGGCGAAGGTCGTGAAGTCCCAGGCGCCGTGCAGCACCATGGCCCAGATCAGGCTCCCCGAGACGCGACGGACGATGTAGAACGCGGTGCCGCCGAGGAACGCGATGCCCATCTGCTGCAGCGTCGGCAGCAGATCCTGCCCGGAGAACAGGTTGGTGGCGTGCATGAGCCCGAAGAGCGCGCTCGTGGTGAACCACACCCACACCTCGCGCACGGTGCCGCGCAGGCTCGTGAGCAGGATGCCTCGGGTCACGAGCTCCTCGTTGAAGCCCACGAGCGCGCCGAGCAGCAGCAGCCCTGCAAGGTACCCGCCGTCGATGCCCGACCAGTCGACCCCGGCGGTCAGTGAGATCACGATGGCGACGGCCATGAGCGCCGGCGCGATGATCGGCCAGGCGTGACGGCTGCGGCGCTCGTCGCGGAGCGCGGGCTTCCACCAGCCGAGCACACTCGTCGCGATGACGAGCAGCACGGCACCTGCGGCGAGGAACAGCACGGGGCCCCGGAAGAGCGTGTCGCCGCTGTCGCCGTACTGGTCGTACGGCACTCCCGAGAGCAACCCAACGGTGAAGACCACGACGACGTAGGCGATCCAGACGAGGATTCCGATCCACCAACGGGGTGCGACGCGCATGCGATTCCTTTCCTACGGAGGGGTCGCCACGGCAGCGACAGCTCAGTATCCCAGCAGCACTGCTCGGCGCGGCGGAGGGGCGAGCACTATCCGCCGATGCAGTTCGGATCGCCCTCGCCCATGCACGTCGGGCCGCGGGGCGCTTCGGTCGGAGGCGCCTGCTCGGGGAAGAAGCGGTCGGCCGGAACCGGCACGGCGAACGCGACGATCAGGCCGAGGCATCCGACGATGCACGAGGTGATGATGAGCCCGCGCCGGCGGCTGATCGCGGCGAACACGATGGCGCCGACGACGGCGACGAGCGTGAGCGCGGCCGTCATGAGGTACCGGTCCTCTTGCGCCGGCGTGACCACCACCGGCGAGCCCCAGAGCGTGAAGTACGTCTCGAAGGCCTGCCAGAGGAGCACGAGCACGAGCAGTCCGCCGAGGGCGAGCAGCCCGCCCGCGATCCTCGCGGAGGTGCGCCGTTCCCGGCTGAGGAATGCCGCGGTGAACGCGACGCCGAGCGCGACGACGGCGGTGAGGATGCCGGCATCGATCCAGGCGATGCCATTGCCGAGGAACGCGCCGAAGCCGGCGCCCGCGAGGCTCGGGAGGCTGCGGGCGGCGGTCGCCAGCACGACCGCGACGGGCGCGGCGAGCACGATCAACGCCCATCGACCGGGCCGGCGCATCGACCGCAGTCCGAACTGCACGGCCGCGGTGAGCGCGACCCACGCCAGCAGGTTCGGGTCGAAGACCATGACGACGAGTGGAAGCAGCACCTCGGTCACGTTCAGCCCGTTCGACGAGACGACGAGCAACAGCACGCCCAACAGGCGAAGCACGACGACGGATGCCACGAGCACGACGGTCTCGACGACGCGCGCTCGCAGGTCGAATACCGGTCGATCGGGCGCGACAGGCTCACCGGCACCGGCACCGGTGGCGTCGTCGGCTTCGGGCAGGGCTCCGCTCATCCGTGGAGCATCCCTCGATCGGCGCGGTCGCGCATCAGTGCCGCCCCCGAAACGCCGCAGCCGTGGCGTGGCCGGCACAGCGCTCACCCCATCGGCGTCGGCCAGGTGGAGGGGTCCGAGCCGACAGTGCCGTACGGGTTGCACAGCGACGAAACCTTGCACTGCTCGAGGAACTTCGCGGGGTCCCGGGACCCGAGCATGACCGGCGGCGGACTCCCGCTGAATGTCGCGACCCGCTCGCTCCGCGATGCTGACTCGGCAGCGGCAGCGGCAGCAGCAGCAGCGGCTTCGGCCTCGACACGTACCGCGAGGGCGTGCGAGGCCTCGACCGCGTTGACGGCGGCGATCCATCGGGGCGCCGCGCCGGAGTCTCCAACCGCAACGGCGACCTGGGCAGCCTGGAGTTCTGCCGTCGCCTCTCTCGCCGCCTTCGGATTCGCCGCGAGCAGTTCGTCGGTGCGAGTGCGCACGCTGGCGACGAACGCAGCAAACACGTGTCGAACCTCGGCACATCTCGCAGTCGCCCGTACTGCTCCGTCGGCGACGGAGCGGACAGAGTGCGTGACGCGGAGTCGCGCGTCGGCGACGTCGACCAGCGACGCCCGCAGCTCGGTGACGCCGGCACCGGCCACCGGCAGTTGCGGACGAGCGAAGACGACCGCTCGTGGCGATTCGAGCGACGCCGTCTCCGCAACCTGCGCCGCGAGCTCGATCGACCCGGCCGGCAGCTTCGGGTCGCCTTTCGCAGCCTCGTCGAGGCGCTCGGAGACCCGAGAGATGCATGACTCCGCCGCGGCTCGCGCGTTGCTCGCGATCGCGCCGATCGCGACGACCCGATCGATGGCGGTGTTCTCTTCTTCGACAGCAGACAGCAACTGAACTCGCGAGTCGGCGTCGACGATCGTCGCCCGCCCCACGTTGCCGACGATGAGTGCGATCGCCGCTGCGGCAACGAGCAAGCTCAATGGCCTCGGTCCGACTCGGGTCAGTCGGCGGAACACGTTCGGGTCCGTCATCTCGCGATCATAACCTGAGCGTTGCGGCCCAGGATCGTCGTTGTCGGTCACGGCGCGGCCGACCCCTCCTTCGCCGCTGACGCACGAACGCCCGGCCCTCGCGCC
>NZ_JBHURI010000107.1:0-12165 GCF_042673425.1 Agromyces sp. NPDC056965
GCTCGGACTCGTGCGAGTCCGAGCGGCCGTGGGTCGTTCGTCGGCGCTCCACGACGCCGCTTGCGGGGCGTACGCGGCGGTGGTGGACTGGCGAGGGCGACACGCGCGACAGCGTGCCGCGACATCCGTCAGCCGCATCGGAGGAACCATGGCCTACATCACCGTCGGAGCCGAGAACTCGACCCCCATCGAGCTGTTCTACGAAGACCACGGCTCGGGGCAGCCGGTCGTGCTGATCCACGGCTACCCGCTCGACGGGCACTCGTGGGAGAAGCAGTCGCGGGCACTGCTCGAGGCCGGGTACCGCGTCATCGCCTACGACCGCCGCGGGTTCGGCCAGTCGAGCCAGCCCACGACTGGGTACGACTACGACACCTTCGCCGCCGACCTGAACACGGTGCTCGAGACCCTCGAGCTCAGCGAGGTCGTGCTCGTCGGGTTCTCGATGGGCACCGGCGAGCTGGGCCGCTACCTCGGCACCTACGGCAGCGCGCGCATCGCGAAGGCCGCGTTCCTCGCCTCGCTCGAGCCCTTCCTGCTGCAGACCGACGACAACCCGACGGGCGTGCCGCGCGAGGTCTTCGACGGCATCGAGCAGGCGGCCACGGGCGACCGCTACCAATGGTTCGACGACTTCTTCCAGAACTTCTACAACCTCGACGAGACGCTCGGCTCGCGCATCAGCGAGGGGGCGGTCCGCGGCAGCTGGAACGTCGCGGCCGGCTCCTCGTGGTTCGCCTCGTCGGCCGTGGTCGAGACGTGGCTCACCGACTTCCGCGCCGACATCGAGAAGATCGACGTGCCCGCGCTCATCCTGCACGGCACCGCCGACCGCATCCTGCCGATCGACGCGACCGGGCGGGAGTTCACGAAGCGCCTCCCCGCCGCCGAGTACGTCGAGATCGAGGGCGCACCGCACGGCCTGCTGTGGACCCACGGCGAGGAGGTCAACCGCGCGCTGCTCGCGTTCCTCGCGAAGTAGGGCGAAGGCGCGCCGCACCCGGGGGCTTGCCCCCGTGCGGGCGCGGCACCGACCTCGTTAGGGTCGGAGACGGGCGAGAGGATCGCCCGAGGGGGAATCATGATTCGCACATCACGCACGATCACCACGGCAGCCGTCGCTGCCACGGCCGTCCTGCTCCTGAGCGGATGCGGCCTGCTCACCCCGCCCGAACGGTTCAGCGACGAGTCGACGCTCGACGATCAGGTGCACACGATCGAGATCGACGAGCCCGCCGGCAGCGTCACGGTACGCGGCGATGAGGATGCCACCGAGGTCGAGGTGTCGCGAACGGTCTCGTACCACGGCGACCGCGAGGTCGGTTCGACGTTCGAGGTCGACGACGGCGTGCTCGTGCTGAGCGGGTGCGGCAATCGCTGCACGGTCGACTACACGATCGAGCTGCCGCCCGGCGTCGACGTGCGCGGTTCCACCTCGAACGGCGCCATCGAGCTCACCAAGGTGGCCGAGGTCGACGTCTCGACGAACAACGGCAGGATCGAACTCGACGACGTCACCGGCGCGATCGAGGTCGAGACGAGCAACGGGCGCATCGAGGGCCGCGGTCTCGCCGGCACCGGCGTGCGGGCGTCGACCTCCAACGGCGCGATCGAGCTGCGTCTCTCGGCAGCGCAAGACGTCGACGCACGCACCTCGAACGGCGGGATCGACCTCGCGGTGCCGACCGACGGGGTCGGGTACCGGGTCACGACCGACACGTCGAACGGCTCGGTCGACGTCGACATCGACGAGGATTCCGATGGCGAATTCGCGCTCGACCTCGCCACCTCGAACGGGTCGATCCGCGTCACCGGTCGCTGATCGGTCGACGCGGGGTTCCGTCGCTGCGGATCGCTCGGCTCAGCTCGATTCGGCGATCAGCTCGATTCGGTGATCAACGCGAGTGCGAGGTCGAGTCGGCCGTCGAGCACGTCGAGTTCGCTGATGGATCCGTTGGCCGCGGGGCCCGGTTGCTGATCCCGATGCCGAGCAGCTTGGGCGGTGATCGCGTTGATCAGGGCGCCATGGCTCACGACGACCACGTTCCCGCCTTCGTGGATGCTCGCGATGCGCGCCAGCGCAGCTGCGGCACGTTCGACCAGGCGCGCGTGCGGCTCGATGCCGGGAATGACACCGCCCGGAAAGGCCTCCTCGAGCTCGGCCCAGGGCGTGCCCTCCGCTGCACCGAGCTCCTGCTCGACGAGGTCTGCCTCGAACTCGACGCTCGTGAGGCCGAGCTCGGCGGCGATGATCCGCGCGGTCTCAGCGGCTCGGGCCAACGGGCTGCTCACGACGGCCGAGTACCGAAGCCCGTCGAGCCTGCCCGCCGCAGCAAGGGCCTGCTCCCGCCCGACGTCGTTGAGCGGGATGTCCTGTCGGCCCTGGATGAGGCCCTGAGCGTTCCAGTCCGTCTGGCCATGTCGCACGAGTCGCAAGCGAGTGATGAGTGCACCTCCGAAGCGGGTCGATCCCCGATTCCGCGCTGCGCGGACGATCGATCTCGAGACCAACACTCCCATCGCACGGGCGGGCCTGCGAAATCGTTCACGAGCCGGCAGCGAACTCCTCGAGCACCTCGGCGAGCTGGTCGACCGCCCAGTCGAGATCGGCCTGCTCGACGACGATCGGCGGCGCCAGGCGGATGGTCGAGCCGTGCGTGTCCTTCGCGAGCACCCCACGGCGCATGAGCGCCTCGCAGGCCTCGCGGCCGGTCGCGAGCGCGGGATCGATGTCGATGCCGGCCCAGAGGCCCGCGCCGCGCACCTCCACCACGCCGTGCCCGACGAGTGAGCCGAGTCGCGACTGCAGATGGGCGCCGAGCATGCGTGCGCGCTCCTGCGGCTGACCGCTCGCGAGCATGCGCACCACTTCGAGGCCCACGGATGCCGCGAGCGGATTGCCCCCGAAGGTGGACCCGTGCTCACCGGGGCGGAGCACCCCGAGCACGTCCCGGTCGCCGACGACCGCGGAGACCGGCACGATGCCGCCGCCGAGCGCCTTGCCGAGCAGGTACAGGTCGGGGACGACGTCGACGAGGTCGCACGCGAACGTCGCCCCGACGCGGCCGAGCCCCGACTGGATCTCGTCGGCGATGAGCAGCACCTGCCGCTCGGTGCAGAGTGCGCGGAGCGCGGGCAGGAACCCGGCGGGCGGCACGACGATGCCGGCCTCGCCCTGGATCGGCTCGACGAGGACGGCGACCGTGTGATCGTCGATCGCCGCGGCGACCGCAGCGGCGTCGCCGTAGGGCACCGTGCGGAAGCCCGGCGTGTACGGCCCGAAGTCCTCACGGGCGTCGGGGTCGTCGCTGAACGAGATGATCGTCGTCGTGCGGCCGTGGAAGTTGCCCGCCATCACGACGATGTTCGCGGAATCGGCCGGCACGCCCTTCACCCGGTAGCCCCACGCGCGCGCGACCTTGATGCCCGACTCGACGGCCTCGGCGCCCGTGTTCATCGGCAGCACCATGTCCTTGCCGCAGAGCGCGGCGAGCTCGGTGACGAACGGGCCGAGCCGGTCGTTGTGGAACGCGCGACTCGTGAGGGTGATGCGGCCGAGCTGCTCGCGCGCGGCCTCGACGAGGCGCGGGTTGCCGTGGCCGAAGTTCACCGCGGAGTACGCGGCGAGGCAGTCGAGGTAGCGGCGCCCCTCGACATCCGTCACCCAGGCGCCCTCGCCCGAGGCGACGACGACCGGCAGCGGGTGGTAGTTGTGTGCGGCGTGGTCGTCTTCGAGCAGGATCGCATCGGCGGTCCGGTCCGTGGTGACGGTGGGTCGATTCAGGGTCATCGGCGCAGCTCCAGGGTGCAGCACTTGACGCCGCCCCCGCCGAGCAGCAGCTCCGAGAGGTCGACGCCGATCGGGTGGTATCCGTGTTCGCGCAGTTGTCGTTCGAAGTCCGTCGCGCGCGAGGCGATGACCACGTGGTAGCCGTCGCTGAACGAGTTGAGGCCGAGCACCGCGGCATCCGTCTCGTTCACGATGATGGCGTCGGGGAAGCGCGCACGAAGCAGGGCGACGGATGCCTCGTCGAACGCGCTCGGCAGGTAGGCGATGTGCTCCTGGCCCGGGGTCGGGTCGAGCACCGCGACCGCCGTGTCGAGGTGGTAGAAGCTGGGGTTCACGAGCCGCAGGGTCACGACCTCGCGCCCGAAGACCGCGGCGAGCTCCTCGTGCGAGCGCGAGTCGCTGCGGAACCCCGTGCCCGCGAGGATGGCCTCGCCGACGAGCAGGAAATCGCCCTCGCCCTCGTTGACCTCCACCGGCTCGCGCACGTCGAGGCCCGCACCGCGGAACCACTCCATGTACGCCGGCCCCTCCGGCTGTCGCTCGGGGTAGGTGAACTTCGCGCCGTAGGCGACGCCGTCGATCACGAATCCGCCGTTCGCGGCGTAGACCATGTCGGGGAGGCCTTGGATCGGCTCGATGAGCTGCACGTCGTAGCCGAGGCCGACGAACGTGTCGTGGAGCACCTGCCACTGCGCGAGCGCGAGGGCGGTGTCGGTCGGCTCGGCCGGATTCATCCACGGGTTGATGCGGTAGACGACCGTGAAGTACTCGGGGCGGCACATGAGCACGCTGCGCGCGGTCGGGCGGCGTTCGGGGCGCACGGCCGACTGCTCGACGGGATGTTCGCCGGGGTGGCCGTCGGTTGCGATCATCGTCGACATCTCACTCCTTCGAGAGGGGGAGCGGATGCCGCTTGGGGGCCTGCGGCATCCGCTCCGTGCATCGTCGGCGCACCGACTCGCTGTTCGCGAGTCCGACGGCGGCGTTCGGGTTCGCCGCCGTCGGGTTCGCCTGTTCCAAGTGTGCGGGCAATTGCGGCGCGGTTGGTGGCGTGCTGCGCAATTTTCGTGCTCGTTCGGCCTCGTCGCGCCGCATCCGTGCGCGAACGAGCGGGCGGATGGCGCGTCTGGCGCGTTCGTCCGCCCGGTTGCCGTCGGCGCGCCCCTGAGGCATGCTGAAAACGACCCGGATTCGTGCAACCCGATGCACCCGAGCCGGGGGGAGCGACGGAGACCGGCATGGCTGACTTGGACGATCGAGTCGGCACGAACTCGCCCGATCCCGACTCGCGGGCCGCGACCGACGCTGCCGAGACCGCCGCGCGCATCACCCGGCTGCAGCGCATCGCGTTCGGCGCCGACGCCTCCGAGTCGGAGCGGAACGCCGCCGCGACCGAGCTCGAGACCCTGCAGCTCGCGGAGGCGGACGCCGCAGCGGCGCGCGCCGAACTCGCGGCCGTCGCCGCCGGCCGCACGGCCGGGCAGCCGCACGACGACCGCCCCGAAGACGGGCCGGACTCGTCGGCGGCCTTCGCACCGCCCGCGCCGCGGGCACCGACGGACACCCGCGGCATCCGCTGGGCGATCGCCGCCGGCATCGTCGCGCTCGCGCTCGGCCTGGGCGTCGGGTGGCAACTCGGCGGCCGTTCGGTGGTGCCGCCCGTGGCGGCCGCGGCGACGGCGGTTCCCGATGTCCTGGCCGCCGCGCCGGTTGCTCCCGCCACCACCGTGCAGCTCGCCGAGACCTCGTTGCCGGGCGTGCTCTCCCGTCCGCCCGTCGAGACCGACGCCCTCGATCCCGCCTGGCAGCGGACGTACGGCATCGACCTGTCGAGCGCACGCCGACTGCTCAGCATGCCCGACGGGCTCGAGGTCTTCGGAGCGCTCCGCGACGGCGACGTCTGCCTGATCGCGAGCTACTCTCCCGCCGACGGCGCACCGGCCTGTTCCACGTACGGCATCGTCAACAGCGAGGGGCTCCGTACGGCGGTCATGAGCGCGACGACGGCGATGACCGTGCAATGGCGACCGGACGGCATGGTGGAGCTGATCCCGATGAGCGACCCGCTCGCCGAGGCCGCCGTCTCAGGCGATGACGTGGAGGGCGCGAGATGACCGCCGATCGCGCCGCCGACCTCGAACGGATCGTGTACGGATCCGGTGCGAGCGACGAGGAGCGCGAGCGCGCCGCCCGCGAGCTGCTCGAGCTGCGAGCCGTGCCGGCGGCGGCGGCAGCAGCGGAGAGCGCCGACACGTCAGATGCGACGACCGAGACGGCCGATGCCGAAGTGGCCGGTGTCGACCTGGCCACCGCCCAGACCGACGATCCGGTCGCGGCCGCCGACCCGCGCCGCCGACTGCGGCGCGTGATCATCGCCACGACCGCGGCCCTCGTCGCCGGCGTGCTCGCCGGTTGGCAGCTCGGTGCTCGCGAGGCCCAGCAGCAGGCCGAACTCGCCGCCGCTGCCGGCTCCGCCTTCCCCGGCCCGCGGACGCAGGCCGAGTACCTGGCGGCGCTGCCGCCCGCGGCCGACTCCCCCGCGACCGAGGTGTTCGACCGACCGGCGACGGACGCCGACGTGCCCGAGGCGCTGTGGCTGCCCGATGCCGGAGGGGCGGACACCGACTCCCGACTCCTGGTGACCCGGGCCGACGGCACCTCGATCTACGCGATCCACGACGGCGACGAGTACTGCGTCCAGGTCATCCTCCCCGTGCTGCAGGGCGGCACGATGGGGTGCACCGAGGGGGGTCGTTTCCCAGCCGAGGGCCTGCAGGTCGGCATGATCATCGAGGGCTCGCCCGAGGCGACCGTGAACGTGACGTGGCGACCCGATGGATCGCTCAGCGTGCTCGTGCCCCGCACGGAGCCGGCGACACCGCCGCTCGACGAGAGCCAGGCCCCGCGCTAGCCGTTCTTCGCGTCGCGCCAGGCGAGCCAGCGACGCACCGGGTCGAGGTCGTAGGCCGGACCGCCGATGCCGATCGTGAAGAGCCGCACGCCGCCGGCGAAGAGCGCCTCCGCATGCTCGACGTCGTGACCGGCGCGGTCGAGCTCGTTGGAGACCGTGATCTCCGAGACATCCCGCCCGACCTCGTCGCCCCAGCGGGCGAGCACGTCGAGCTTGTGCCGCAGTTCGTCGGGCGCGACGAAGGAGTGCCAGATGTCGGCGTGCCGGGCGACGATGCGCAGCGTCTTCTGCTCGCCCTTGCCGCCGATCATCACGGGGATCCGCCGGGTCGGCGCCGGGTTCAGCTCGGCCCAGCGGGCCTCGATGCGCGGCAGGGCGTCGGCGAGCGCGTTCAGTCGCGAGCCGCGCGTGCCGAAGTCGTAGCCGTACTCGTCGTAGTCGCGCTCGAACCAGCCCGACCCGGTGCCGAAGATGAAGCGGCCCGTGCCGCCCTTCGCGCTGATGTGGTCGAGGGTGCGGGCCATGTCGGCCTGCAGGTCGGCGCCGCGGTACGAGTTGCAGTTCACGAGCGTGCCGAACTCGATGCGCTCGGTCTGCTCGGCCCAGGCGCCGAGCATGGTCCACGCCTCGAAGTGCAGCCCGTCGGGGTCGCCCGTGAGCGGGAAGAAGTGGTCCCAGTTGAAGACGACGTCGACGCCGAGCTCCTCGAGTCGCAGGACGGTGTCGCGGATGGCGGGATACTCGGCGTGCTGCGGCTGCACCTGCACGGCCAGACGTACGGGGGAATCGAGAGGCATCCCGCCAGCCTAGGCCGGGAATCCGCGCGGGGCGCAGGAAATGTGCGCCGCGTCGTGCGAGAACGCAAAGGATCGACATACAATCCGAGAATGGACAACCTCGATCGCGCCATCCTCGACCTGCTCCGGCAGAACTCCCGGGCTGGGTACGGCGACATCGGATCGTCGGTCGGCCTCTCGGCCTCCGCCGTCAAGCGACGCGTCGACCGGCTCGTGGCCGACGGGGTCATCCGCTCCTTCACCATCCAGGTCGACCCGACCGTCGACGGCATGTCGACCGAGGCCTACGTCGAGCTCTTCTGCCGCGGCACCGTGGCGCCCGACGAGCTCCAGCGCATCCTGCAGGGCGTGCCCGAGGTCGTCTACGCGGGCACTGTGACCGGCAGCGCCGACGCGATCGTGCACATGCGGGCCCGCGACATCGCCTCGCTCGAGGACGCGCTCGAGCGCGTGCGCATCGCCCCGAACGTCGACCACACCCGCAGCGCGATCGTGCTGTCGCGCCTCGTGAACCGCAACCGGGACTGACCACGACGCGCCGCGGGCGCTTGACGCCGTGAGATTGTAGTAATACATTCTTGGCATGTCCCTTGAATGGCCCGAATGGTTCCTGCTCGGCCTGCTCAGCGCGTTCGCCGTCCTCATCGCGATCTCCCCTGTGTGGATGTCGCGGCCCTCGGCGGTCGGACGGTTCGCCCGCGCCGTCGGGCTTCCGCTCGACGGCGACGTCGAGCTCGAGCAGACGATCCGCGAACGGCTCCGATCGCGCGCCCGCTGGGGTGCGCTCGGCTCCATGGTCGGTGCCGTGGCGAGCGCCCTCGTGGTCGTGAGCGGCGCACTGACGACCCACGACGACTGGGGCACGGGCGTCGCACCGTTCGCCGGGCTGGCGCTTGCCTGCCTGCTGCTCACGGGGCGCGGCATCGGGACAGCCATCTCGATCCTGCCCGCGCCGCCCGAGGTGCGACGCGACGGACCGCGACTCGCGCGTCTGCCCCGGCCGGTCGCGAGCGACTACGTCGCGCCGATCGAGCGGGTCGGAGCTCGTGTCCTCGTGGCCGTGAGCTCGGTTCTCGCGCTCGGCACCGTTCTGCTGCCGGTACCGGTCGCGTCGCGGGTGCTCGTCGGCGCGTCGGCCCTGGGAGCCATCGCGGTGCTCGTCGTCGTGGAGTGGGTGTCGTCGGCGCTCGTCGCTCGGCCCCAACCCGCGGTGAGCGAGCAACTGCTCCGATGGGATGATGCACTCCGCGCGCAGACGCTGCGCGACCTCGTCTCTGTCCCGCTCATGTTCGGCGCACTCGCCCTCATCACGTCGACCACGACCGGACTCGGCTGGGTCGCGGCGAGCGGCGACCTCGGCCTGGTCGTCATGAACGTGGCGATGAACGCGCTCATCCTCGCCGGCATCGTGGTCGTCGCCATCTCGATCGCGGTGAAGCCGGCCCGGTACTACCTCAAGCGGCTCTGGCCCGTGCAGTACTCCGAGACGGAGCCGCCCGCGTACGGCTCTCCGGAGGCGGCCGCCCCGACCGCAGCCGAGAGCGCCGCGGCACGGGGCGCATGATGCTGCTCGAACTCGATCCCGAATCCTCCGTTCCGCCCTACGAGCAACTGCGGCGGGCGGTCATCGACGGCGTTCGCGGCGGCACCCTCGTCGCCGGCACCCGGCTGCCACCGGTGCGCACGCTCGCCACCGAGCTCGGTCTCGCAGCGAACACGGTCGCGCGCGCCTACCGCGAGCTCGAGCGCGACGGCGTCATCGAGACGCGCGGTCGCAACGGCTCGTTCATCTCGGCGACCGGGGACCCGACCGAGCAGCAGGCGCAGCTCGCGGCATCCGCCTATGCCGATCGCATCGCGCAGCTCGGCCTCGACGCGGACGAGGCCCTCGCGATCGTGCGGGCCGCCCTGCAGAGCCGAGGCTGACCGACGCGGAGCAGGGCGCGGATCACTCCTCGGGGATCGGCTGCTTCGGGAGCTTGCGCACCTTGGAGCGGCGACGACGACGCTCGGGGATCATCGAGCGCATCTCCTCCAGCTTGCCGAAGCAGAGCAGGCGGTCTTCGCCCTCGAGCACGACGCCCTTGCGCGGATTCGGGATGACGGTCGTGCCGCGGTGCAGCGTCAGCACCGTGATGTCGCGCTCCCAGAGTCCCGATTCGCCGAGCGTCGTGCCGACGAGGTCGGCGCCGCCGTGCACCATGAGCTCGGCGACGCCGTAGCCCGTCGAGACGGTGAGCCGCTGGCGCACGTCGATCTCGGGGAAGGCGACCTGGTTCGCGATGTGGTCGATGATGGCGCCGGCGACGTCGAGCTTCGTCGCCGTCTCGATGCCCTCGAGCCCCGGCGAGGAGTTGACCTCCATCACGAGGGGGCCGTCGTCGCCCTCGAGCATGTCGACGCCCGCGACCCGGAGGCCCATGATCTGCGCCGAGCGCACGGCCGCCTGCTCGTACTCGGGCGTCAACTCGACCGCCTCGACGGTGCCGCCGCGGTGCACGTTCGAACGGAACTCGTCGCCGCTCGCGCTGCGACGCATCGCCGCGACGACGCGGTCGCCGACGACGAGGGCACGGATGTCCCGGCCCCTGCTCTCCTTGATGAAGCGCTGGATCAGGACGTTCTGCTTCGTCGAGTGCAGCGTCTCGATGATCGCCTCGGCGACCTTCACCTCGGGCGCGAGGATGACGCCGATGCCCTGCGTGCCCTCGAGCAGCTTGATGACGACCGGCGCTCCCCCGACGCGTTCGATCGCGGGACGCACGTCGGCGCGGTTGCGCACGAACGCCGTCGCCGGCATGCCGATGTTGTGGCGCGAGAGGATCTGGTTCGCCCGCAGCTTGTCGCGCGAGTTCGTGATGCCGTTCGCGGTGTTCGGCGTGTAGACGTCCATCTGCTCGAACTGGCGCACCACGGCGGTGCCGAAGTACGTGACCGAGTTCCCGATGCGGGGCAGCACGGCGTCGTAGTCGGAGAGCCGACGACCCCGGTACTGCAGGTCGGGCTCGGGCCCCGAGAGGTCGATCGCGAAGCGCAGGGTGTCGAGCACCTTGACCTCGTGACCGCGCTGCTGGGCGGCCGCGCGGAGTCGTTGGGTGGAGTACGCCTGCGGGGCGCGCGAGAGGATCGCCAGTTTCATCGTGTGCCCCTGCGAAGATGGTGGAGTGACAGAGCCCGTCTATTCAAACACCATCGCGGGATGGCGCGAATGGGTGAGCCTGCCCGGAGCCGGAGTTCCCTGGATCAAGGCGAAGCTCGACACGGGTGCGCGCACCTCGTCGCTGCACGCGTTCGACCTCGAAGAGGTGCAGCGCGGCGCGGAGTCGATCGTGCGATTCGGCGTGCACCCGTGGCAGAACTCCGACGAAGACGCCGTCATCGTCGAATGCCCCGTGCACGACCGCCGCTCGGTGCGAAGCTCGTCGGGTCACACCGAGGAGCGCATCGTCGTGCTCATGGACGTCGTGCTCATGGGCCGCACGATGACGGCCGAGGTGACGCTCACCAATCGCGACGAGATGGGTTTCCGCATGCTCATCGGGCGCGAGGCGCTGCGGCAGGGCTTCATCGTGGACTCCGCGCGCTCCTTCGTCGGCGGTCGCGCACCACGCGGCATCCGTCGTCGCAATCGCGGCCGCACCGCCGCGCGCGCGTGAGCCGCACCCGCCCGGGAGTCGACCGGACGGCCGTGCCCGGCGCGCCGACGGCCACGCGCGCCCCGTCCTGGCGGCGGCTCGTCGGCAGCCCCCTCGTATGGGCGGCCGCCTGCCTCGCGCTGGCAGTGCCGTGGGCCATGTCCGGTCAGGCGACGGAGTTGATCCCGTACCTGCTCATGCTCGTCGGGGGCTGGTTGTGCGGCTTCTCGTTCGTCAATGCGACGTTCCGCATGACGCCGGTTCGGCGCGGGGTGATCGCGCACGTGATCGGTGCGATCGCGTCGGCGGCGCTCGTCGTGGTGGCGGTCGAGTACGCCGGCCCGCTGCTGGCCACCGCACCCGAGTGGATGCGCATCTCGCTCGTGATCGTGCAGTTCGCGGCGATCCCCGCGGCGGGCTGGATCTGGCTCGGCCTCATCGGGCGCGTCTCCGCCGCCGTCGGCACGCCGAAGCGGCCCGCACCGACCGCGCCGGAGTGGGTGCGTGCTGAGCGCGGCCACGGCTCGGAGGTGCGATTCGCCGCGGTGCCGATACCCGTGCGCACGCTGACCATCGCCATCGTCGTCATCGTCGTCGTGATGAGCGGCATCGTGACCCTGGCGCTCATCTTCGTCGGCGATCTCGTCTACTCGCTCGGCGCCCGACTCACGATCATCATCGTCGGCGTCGTCTTCGCCCTGCCCGCCTACCTCGTCGGCCGCGCAGTGGCGCGACAACGGACCCTCGCCTGCACCGTCGGCTTCGGGAACGATCGTCTGTGGCTCGCAGCAGGATCGACGACGACGATCGTCCTGTACCGGGACCTCGAGCTGCTCGTCTGGCGGCGCAAGAGCGACTACGCACGCGTCGAGGTGCGCGCCGCGGAGGTCGAGGCGTCACTCGTCACGGGCATCGCCGCACCGGCATCCGGCGCCACCGCCGAACTCCCAGCGCTGCCCCGGCGCGTGCTCGGCCGGCTGCAGGACGAGGGGTTCGCGCTCGAGCGTTCGCGACAAGGCGAGGTCCTGACGC
>NZ_JBHURI010000108.1:0-11827 GCF_042673425.1 Agromyces sp. NPDC056965
GTCCTCGGCGCGGGCGGGCCCGGCCCCCCCCCCGCCGCCGGCGGGGAGCGAGCGCCCCCCCCGCCGGCGTCGTGGTGGTGCTGGTCGTCATCGCCTAGCCACCCGAGACCGCGTCGTCTCCGACGATGTCCTTCGCGGCGTCGGCGTAGGTGCTCGCGGCGTCGGCCACGCTCGTGCCCGAGACCACGTCGAGGCTCGCCTGCTGCAGCGCGGTCGACACCTGCGGGTAGGCGGCGAGCGGCGGGCGGTACGCGGTGATCGGCAGCACCTCTTCGCTCACGTACGTGAGCATCGGGTCCTCGGCGAGCATCTCGTCGTTCACGTCGGTACGCGGCGTGATCGCGAGGGTGCCGGCGTTCCGGGCCTCGTACGCGTCGGCCGAGTTCATGAACGCGAGCAGCTCCCATGCGAGCTCGGGGTGGTCGCTGTTCGGGTTCAGCACGCGGCCGGTGCCACCCGACATCGACACGAAGTCCTGGTCGTTGACGCCGGAGCCCGGCTTCATCGCGGGGATCTTCGTGTAGCCGACGACGTCGTCGCGGTTCGCCATCGGCGCGGTGCCGACGCCCTCTGCCGGGTTGATGACGCTCCGCCAGAAGTAGTCGCCCTCGAGGAGGATGCCGATCTGGTTCGAGGCGAACAGTTGGAACGAGGTGTCGCGGCCCGCCGCCTCCTGCTGGAGCACGGCGTCGCCGAGGCCCTCGTCGATGTAGATCGTCTTGTAGAGGTCGAGCACGTCGTTCAGGCCGTCGGTGTCGCCGACCCACTTGCCGTCCTCGTAGACCTGCTCGCCCGTGCCGACGAGCAGCGGCAGCAGGCCCTGCATCGTCGTCGCCTCGCCCATCGCGGTGCCCGCGTTGAGCTGGATCGGCGTGACGCCGTCGAGCTTCTTCAGGTCGCGGGCCGCGTCGAGCACGTCGTCCCAGCTCTCGGGCTGCCAGTCGGCGGGGAGGCCCGCCTGCTCGAAGAGGTCCTTGTTGTAGTAGAGCACGCGACCGTCTGCGCCCTGCGGCACGCCGTAGCGCTCGTCGTCGAACGAGAGCGCGTTCTGCACGGCCTCGGGGATCTGGTCCCAGCCCTCCCACGAGTCGACGGAGTCGCCGCCGACATCGGCGAGCGGCTTGATGTAGCCGGCCTCGGCGAACTCGCCGACCCAGATGCCGTCCATGCCGATGATGTCGGCGCCCTCTCCCGACTGCAGGTCGAGCGCGATCTTGGTCTTGTAGTTCTCGTCGTCGACGCCCTGGGGCTCGAACTCGACGGTGACGTCCTTGCCGTCCTCCTCCATCGCGGCTTCGAACTCGGGGATGACCCAGTCCGCGAGCCAGTCGGCCTCAGCGGCGTTCTTGCCGCCGGTGATGGCGTTCGCCGTGATCGTGAGGGTCACCGGGCCGTCGTCCTCCGACGCCTCGGGTGCCTCGCCGGAGCAACCGGCGAACACGAGGGCGCCGGCGGTCGCGACGGCGAATGCCGCCAGAACCCTGCGCTTGCTGTGATTGATCATCTTCGACCTCTCTCATCGATTCGCCCGCCGAGCCTCTCGTCGGCAGGGTGCTGCTGTGTTCTCGTGGTGCGGTGTTTCGTGGTGCGGTGGTGCTCAGGCCCGCCGGTCGCCGGCGGCACCCGCCTCCGACGACTCGCCGAGCGGGGCGCCGATCGAGTCGGCGAGGGTTCGGAGCATCCGCTGGCCGACGATGATGTCGGCGACTCCCTCTGCGACCGATGGGCCGGGCTCCGGATGCCCCGCGGCGAGTGCCGCGAACGATCGGAGCTCATGCTCGAACGCCTCCTCCTGCATCCATCGCGTCTCGGAGCGTCGCGACCCGAGGGGGTCGGCGTTCTCGACGACGGTGAGCACGGTGGGGACGTTCAGCACGTAGGGCACCGCGAAGGTGAGGGCGATCGTGCCCGTCTCGTGGTGGAAGGTGACGGTCTCGCGGTACTCGGGGTAGCGCGGGATGAAGTGCCAGTCGATCGACCACGGCACGTCGGTGCGCTCGGCGAGGTACCCGCCGAGGCTGAGCGATCCCGGGAACGCCGGGCCCGTGTGGCGGGCGCGGTCGACCGTGCCGATGCCGCCGACGAGATGCCGCAGGAGCCCGATGTCGTGCACGATCGAGCCGAGCACGACGTTCGTGTAGAGCTTCGGGAGCGGGGCGGCGGCGGCGCCGATCGCCGTGGCGACCGTCGCATCGGTCGCGGCGACGAGGGTCGCGAGCAGTTCGGGCGGCACGTCGGACGGCGGGGCGGAGAGGTTCGCGAACGCGAGCTGCGCCCCGTCGGCGGGGTGCAGCACCTCGACGCTCACGGCGCGCACGTCGACCTCGGCGAGCAGGGCCTTCGCGGCGGCCGATGCCGGGTCGTGCTCCTTCATGTAGCCGACCCGCACCCACTCGGCGAGGTCGATGCCGCGAGCGTCGGCGAGCGCCTCGAGCGACCGGACCTCGGCGATCGAGAACGCGAGCGGCTTCTCGGCGAGCACGCGGATGCCGGCGCCGACGAGCCGCGCGACATCCGGTGCGTGCGAACCCGCGGTCGCGAGGATCGCGCCGTCGACGCGGAGGGTGCCGGCGGCGACGGCGTCGATGAGCTCCCCGACGGAGTCGAAGGGCGCGACTCCGGCGCCGGATGCCTCGGCGATCTCGCGTGCCCGCGAGATCGAGAGGTCGACGACCGCGACGAGCTCGATGAGGTCGGCGTTGCGCCGGATGAGCGGCAGGTGCACGCTCTGGCTGATCGCGCCGAGGCCGATCACGGCGACGCGCACGCGTTCGCCGCGGGGCGCGGCGTCGACGCCGGCGGCGGGCTGCTCGTCGAACCCGGTCATGCGAACCACCGCCGCAGGCGCTCGCGGTTCGCGACTTGGTCGGCGCGGGCGCGGGCGACGTCGGCGGCGTCCTGCAGGATGACGTCCTGCTCGACGACGATCCAGCCGTCGTACCCCGAGTCGACGATCGTGTCGACGATGCGATCGACCTCGAGGTCGCCCTCGCCGAGCGCCACGAAGACGCGTCGCTCCCATATGTCGCGCATGGGGTCGGCCGAGCCGGCCGCCGCGGCGAGCACGGAGCGGTCGGCGTCCTTCAGGTGCACGTGGTTGATGCGCTCGGCCCACCGCGGGAAGTCGGTGACGGGGTCGCCGCCGCCGACGAGCAGGTGCCCGGTGTCGAACGTCAGGTCGACGTCGGTGTCGGCGAGGAACCGGTCGATCTCGCGTGGCGTCTCGATGTAGGTGCTCGCGTGGTGGTGGAAGGTCGGTTCGAGGCCCGCCGCGCGGGTGAGGTCGGCCGCGCGCTGCACGCGGGCGGTGAAGACGGCCCAGCGCGCGTCGTCGAGCTCGAGCTCGGGGGCGCCGCCCGGGCGCGCCTTGCGCTCGGGCGAGCCCGAGTCGGCGAGCGTCGGCTTCGGGGCGCGGTCGGGGGCCACGGCGGCGGCCGCGGCAAACAGCTCGAGCGTGGGGGCGAGCGCGGCGAACGCGTGCTCGAACTCCTCGTCGGTGCCCGCGAAGGGCAGGTCGACCCAGCCGCCCGCGAGCGCGAGACCGTGGCGCTCGAGGAGCTGCGGCAACCCGAGTCGATCACCGAACAGGCCGACCGGGCCGAGGTCGATGCCCTCGTAGCCCGCCTCGGCCACCCACGTCGCGAGCTGCTCGCCATCGGGCAGCGGCACGACATCGGGGCGGGAAAGTTCGAAGACGCCATAACTGACCGGCGCGTTCGCAGTTCGGATCACCGAGAGTCCTCTCAACCGTTGGGACGCTCCTGTGCGTCTCCGCGGTCAAGGGTAACTAAGTTCGGACATACTTACAACCGTACGAAGCGGGCTCGCTCCCCGCGTCGATTCAGACGCCGACGAGCGGTGCCGCGATCGCCTCGAGGGCGCCGGGCACCAGGCGGTAGTAGGCCCACGTGCCGCGCTTCGAGCGCGAGAGGATGCCGGCCTCGGTGAGGATCTTCAGGTGGTGCGACACGGTCGGCTGGCTGAGGCCGACCGGTTCGGTGAGGTCGCAGACGCACGCCTCCTGACCCTCGGATGCCGCGACGATCGAGACGAGTCGCAGCCGCACCGGGTCGGCGATGGCCTTCAGCGTCCGCGCGAAGACCTCGGCGTCCTCGGCGGTGATCGCCGCACGGGTCAGCGGCGCACAGCACGAGACCGGGGCGGCTTCGGCGTCCACCAGGGGGAGTTCGACGATCGTCATGCGAACCAGTCTCGCATATATTGACATCCATCGATATAGGCGGGACACTCTGTATCGACGAACTTCAATGAATGCCCCTTCCGACGACTGGAGCACCCGGATGACCCTCATCGACCTCACCGCACCGCGACCCCTCCCCTCGCGCCTGCATGCCCTCCCCGTCGCGATCATCGGAGCGGGCCCGATCGGCCTCGCCGCCGCCGCGAACCTCGTCGAGCGCGGCATCGACTTCGTGCTGCTCGAAGCGGGCGACCGGGTCGGGGCGAGCGTCGCCCAGTGGGGCCACACCCGCCTCTTCTCGCCGTGGAAGCACCTCGTCGACCCCGCGTCGCAGCGACTCCTGGCCGAGACCGGCTGGGTCGCCCCGACTGCCGAGTCGCTGCCCTCGGGCTCGGAGCTCGTCGAACGGTTCCTGGCACCCCTCGCCGCACTGCCGGCGATCGCCGACCGAACGCGATTCGGGGTCGAGGTCACCGCCGTCACCCGCGAGGGCATGGACCGCACGCGCACCACGGGTCGAGCGCAGACGCCGTTCCTGCTGCGCATCCGCACCGCCGACGGCGTCGAGGAGCTCACCGCGCGCGCCGTCATCGACGCCTCGGGCACCTACCGCACCCCGAACTCCCTCGGCTCCTCAGGGCTCGACCCGCTCGGCCTGCCCGAGGTCGAGCACCTCGTGAGCCACGCCCTGCCCGACGTGCTCGGTCGCGACCGGGCGCAGTTCGCCGGCGGGCACACGGTCGTCGTCGGCGCCGGGCACTCGGCCGCGAACACCCTGCTGAAGCTCGCCGAACTCGCCGAGCAGGAGCCCGGCACCCGCATCACCTGGGTCATCCGCAACGCGACGGCCGCCCGGGTCACCACCTCGCCCGACGACGAGCTGCAGGCGCGTGCATCGATCGGCGCTCGCGTCGACGCGCTCGTCGAGGCCGGCCGCATCGAGCTCGTCGATCGCTTCGAGATCGTGCGGCTCGCGCGCGGCACGGGCGACGAGGCATCCGCCGCCCTCATCACCGGCCGTCGCGGTGACGGGCTCGAGACGATCTCGGCAGACCGCATCGTGAACGCCACTGGCTTCCGGCCGAACCTCGAGATGCTCCGCGAGGTCCGCCTCGAGCTCGACGAGATCGTCGAGGCGCCGCGGCGGCTCGCCCCGCTCATCGACCCGAACGTGCACTCGTGCGGCACCGTCGAGCCGCACGGCTTCGGCGAGCTCGAGCAGCCCGAGCGCGACTTCTTCATCGTCGGCATGAAGAGCTACGGCCGGGCGCCGACGTTCCTGCTCGCGACGGGCTACGAGCAGGTGCGATCGGTGACCGCCTGGCTGGCCGGCGACGCGGCGGTCGCGCGCAACGTCGAACTCGTGCTGCCCGCGACCGGCGTGTGCTCGACGGGCGGCCCTGCGGCGATCGACAGCACGGCGCCGAGCGCGAGCGGATGCTGCAGCTGACCCATCCGTTCAGTCCGACGACACCTCACCCGTCTATGCTGCTGGCGACCACCGAGAGCGAGAACCCCGTGACCGACACCCCCACCGTCCTGTTCGTCTGCGTGCACAACGCCGGCCGCTCCCAGATGGCCGCCGGCTACCTGCGCGCCCTCGCGGGCGACCGCGTCGAGGTGCTGTCGGCCGGCTCCGAGCCGAAGGACGAGATCAACCCCGTCGCCGTCGCAGCCATGGCGGAAGAGGGCATCGACATCGCCGGCAACGCGCCGAAGGTGCTCACGGTCGATGCCGTGCGCGAGTCCGACGTCGTGATCACCATGGGCTGCGGCGACGCCTGCCCGATCTTCCCGGGCAAGCGGTACGAGGACTGGGAGCTCGAGGACCCGGCGGGCAAGGAGCTCGAAACGGTGCGGCGGGTGCGCGACGACATCCGCGCGCGGGTCGAGGCGCTCATCGCCGAGATCGCACCGGCCCCCGCCGCCTGACGCGGGCCGCAGGCGCGCCGACCGCAGGCGCGCCGACCGCCGAGCATCGGGCTCGCGTGCGTCGAGCGATCAGCTCGCTCGTGCCGTGAACATCGCGACGAACGCGAGCGCCGCCATGACCGCGGCCATCGCGGCGTAGGAGCCGACACCCGCGGCCACCGCCGGCCCGATCGCCGGCGAGAGGGCCATCGCGATCGTGATCGGCGCGGCGAAGGCACCGTTGATGGCGCCGTAGTTGCGCGTGCCCCAGCGGTCGGCGACCGCCGACGCCTGCACGAGCGTGTACGCACCGCGAACGGCGCCCGCGACGATGCCGATCGCGATGAGCAGCCAGATCGGGCCGGGAACGAGCGCCAGGGCGGCGAGCGAGAGCGCGGTGAGCGCGCAGACGACGGCGACCGGCACCCACGGCCTGGCCCCTCGCGGCAGCACGAGGAACAGCAGCCGGCCGATCACCTGCCCCGCGCCGATCAGACCCAGCGCGAGGGCCGCGAACTCGAAGGTCAGGCCCTTCTCCATGTACAACGGCACCGCGGCGAGCGTCGTGCTCATCAGCGCCACGCTGACGGCGATCATCGTGACCTCGAGCATCCAGAAGCGACGCGTGCGCAGCACCGAGGAGACCGTGTGCACGGCCCCCTCGTGCGCGACCGGTCGATGCGGCCATCGGCGTTCGAGCGACAGCAGGTGCAGCGGCACGGTGACGATGGCGAGCACCGCAGCGAGCACGAGGAAGCTCGCCCGCCAGTCGAGCACCGAGAGCAGGGCCGCGACGATCGGGGCGAAGATCGTCGAGGCGAGTCCGCCGGCCAGCGTCAGGATCGTCATCGGC
The DNA here is from genome assembly GCF_042673425.1 of Agromyces sp. NPDC056965. NCBI lineage: Bacteria > Bacillati > Actinomycetota > Actinomycetes > Micrococcales > Microbacteriaceae > Agromyces > Agromyces sp. NPDC056965. The sequence goes on from NZ_JBHURI010000108.1 coordinate 6,966, forward strand.
ACCTGGCGGCGTGCGGCGTAACGGCGAGTGATCACCGTGAACGCGGCCTGGTAGAGCACGGCCGACTGCGCGATGCCGCACACGACCCACGCCGCCGCGAAGAGCACGAGATCGGGCGCGGAGGCGACGCCCACGAGCCCGACCGCACCGACGAGCGATCCGAGGCTCATCACGGTGCGCGGCCCGCGCTCGTCGAGCAGGCGACCGACGAGCACTCCGGCGAACGCCGAGACCACGAGTCCGGCCGAGAAGGCGGCGGTGATCGCGACGAGCGACCACCCCGTCTCGCGCGCCACCTCGGGCGCCGCGACGATCATCGCGTAGTAGAGGATGCCCCAGCTGAAGACCTGCCCGATCGACAGGGCGGCGAGCCGAAGACCCGGTCGGCCCTCGGTCACCGGCGGCGCCTCGAGTTCGTCGATGCGGTCGGTGCGGCTCATCTCCCCCACGCTATCGCGGCGGGCGGATGCCCGGACCGGCCTGCCGTGAAGACTCGATGAAGTCCCGGTGCCGGCCTAGCCCACGAACCCGCGGAACGGGTCGTTCGCCTCGGCACGGCGCACCCGCTCGGCCTCGGCGGCGGCGACGCCGCGGTCGAGGTCGGCCAGCAGGTCGTGGATGCGATCGTCGCGCTCGGCCTCGTAGGTCTCGTCGACCTCGATCTCGGGCCACTCGCCCCACTCGCGGTCGAGGCGTGTCTCGATCGCGCCCGAGACCTCCGCCCAGGCCTCCTCGCGCGCACGCTCGGCGAACGCCGTGAGGTACTCGGGGTCGTTGCGGCGCGTCCAGAGTTCTTTCGCCACGGCGGCGTAGACCTGCTCGCGCCGGCGGAGGTTCGCGGCATCCGCCCGCCGGTAGTCGTGCTCGTGCGACGACCGGCCCTCGCGCTTCGCAGCGGCGGAGCGCGCCTCACTGGTGAGCTCGGCGACCTCGTCGGCCTCCTGCACGAGCTCGTAGAGCACCTCTCGGGCTGCCGCGGCCGCGCGCTCGGGCGCGAACGGCTCTTCACCGCGCAGCGCCTCGACGATCATGCGGTTCTTCAGCGCCATGCGGCCGGCGGACTCGGCGACGAGCACGCCTTCTGCGAGCATCTCGTCGAACGTCGGCATCGGGGCCTCGGGCAGCGCCGTGCGATCGAACGGCTTGAACCGCCGTCGCTCACGCTTGCGCCACAGGGGCATGCCGATCGACCTCCGAACTTCGGCGTCCGCCGCCGTTCGGCGGTCGGGAATCGAGCCTATCGCGGCCCCCTGTCGCGTCGGTGGTCGCGGCTAGCCTTCCGATATGAGCCGAGCGGATGCCGCAGGGCGGGTGTGCAGCATCCGCCTCGACGACGGCCCGTGCCCGGCGCCGGTCGCGGCGGATGCACCCCTCGACCTCTGCACCCGGCACCTGCTCGAGGCCCACGACTGGGTGGCCGGCGAGGTCGGAGTTACCGACCTGCTGCCCGAGCCCTGCCTCGTCTGCGGTTCGAGGGTCGGGGTCGTCTACCCGTCGGGTCGCATCTGCGCGATCTGCGAATGGCGGGTGGGCGACGCGCCCGATCACGGGGTGGCAGACCCCCGGGTCGACGTCGTCTACTACCTCGGCTACCGCGACCAGATCAAGATCGGCACCTCGGGCAACCCGCGCGTGCGGTTCGCGAGCCTGCCGCACGACGAGGTGCTCGCCTTCGAGCTCGGCGATCGCCTGCTCGAGCAGCGTCGCCACGCGCAGTTCGCGGCCCACCGCTTCGCGGGCACCGAGTGGTTCGGCGTGCACGACGAGCTGCTCGCCCACATCGCCGAACTGCGCCTCGGCGTCACCGACCCGTGGGCGCAGTACGACCGCTGGGTGAGCCGGCGGCTCGCAGCGCAGAGCTAGGGCCCGCAGCCCGGAGCTAGTTCGTTCGGCGAGCCACGACCGCCGCGTGAGGCCGACTGCCCGGCTCGGCGCGGGTGTGCACCTCTTCGACCGTGAAGCCCGCGGCCTCGAGACGCTCCGTCATGGCGGACGGCGGCCAGAAGTAGGCGGTCACGACCTTGTGCGGGAACGGCTCGACCCTCGCCCCGTCGAAGAAGCCGAGCAGCAGGGTTCCGCCGGGGGCGATGCACCGGGCGAACTCGTCGAGGGCCGGCGCCACCCGGTCGGGCTCGAGGTGGATCAACGAGTACCACGCGAGGACGCCGCCGAGAGCGGCATCGGCGACGCCGAGGTCGTCGAACGACGCCACCCTGAACGGCACCTCGGGGAATCGCTCACTCGCTCGCGCGACGAACGCGGGCACGAGGTCGACACCTTCGACGTCGTGGCCGAGCCGCCGGAGGTGGTCGGTCCAATGACCCGGCCCGCACCCGGCGTCGAGCGCCGGGCCGTCGAGTCGCCCGGCCCATCGGGAGATGAGTTCGCGATCGAGTTCGTGCATGTCGGCGACCGAGCCGAGCAGCGAGATGTACTCATCGGCCCGCCCGGTGTACGCCTCGCGCACCTCGGCCGTCGACATGCCGCCCGCCTGCCCGGTCGTCGTTCCGCCGACTACCAGGGCGACGGTCGGTCGTTGTCGCGCGAGCTGTCGTCGGGCAGGTGCGGCAGTTCGGAGCCGCCGGCGCGGATGCACAGCCACCGCAACTGCTCGGTGCCGTCGGGCGCGCAACGCCAGGTGCGCCAGACGCCTTGGCCCACGCGCACGACGCTGCCGGGGCCGACGTCGACGACCTCGTCGTCGAGGCCCATCTGCCCGCGCCCGCCGAGGAACACGTAGAGCTCCTCCACGCGCGAGTGCGTGTGCCAGTACCCGGCCTCTTCACCGGGTTCGAGCGCGTTCGCGGTCATGCCGATGTACTGCATCTCGAGGTCGTGGTCGACGACCCGCCGCCCGTCACGCGAGCTCTCGGGGCGGAAGCCGCCGAAATGCTCCCGCCACTCGTCGAGTCCGCCCATCTCCAGCACTTCGTAGTCGCTCACGTCGTCAGAGTAGCGGGCGGCACCGACACGTCGACGTCAGGGGCAGTGCAGCTGCGTGCGCTCGAACGAGCGGTCGATCGTGTGGCTCGCCATCGGCGCACCGCAGAGCGGGCAGCTCGGAGGTGCGGCCGGCGCCGGCTCCTCGTCGTACGGGCCCAGGGGCGGCGGCCCGATGTAGGGCAGCAGCTTGGCGTTCAGCCGGTCGATGAAGCCGGCGTAGCCGCGCTGGGCCCCGGGTGGCGTTTCCCGCTTTCTTCGTGTCACAATCATTAGTGTACTAATGATTTGCCGCCACGTCATACTGGAAGCCCATGAACGCCAGCAGCGCACTCCCCGCCACCGCCGATGAGACGGTCGCCGCAGACCGGGCGACGGCCGCGCCGACCGCGGCCGCACCCGGCGATGCCGACGACCTGCTCGCCCTCGAGAACCAGGTCTGCTTCGCCCTCGCCGTCGCCGCGCGAGGCGTGATCGGCGTCTACCGGCCGATCCTCGAACCCCTCGGCCTCACGCACCCGCAGTACCTCGTCATGCTCGCGCTCTGGCAGCGGAGCCCGCGCACCGTGCGCGACCTCGGCGAGGCGCTGCAGCTCGAGCCGGCGACGCTGTCACCGCTGCTCAAGCGACTCGAGGCGCAGGGCTACCTCACCCGCGAGCGCAGCACCCGTGACGAGCGCGCCCTCGACGTCGCGCTCACGCCTGCCGGGCGGGCGCTGCGCGAGCAGGCGCTCGCGATTCCGCCGCAGGTCGTCGACCGCCTCGGCATGAGCCTCGACGAGCTCGGGCGCCTCCGAGACCGGCTCACCGAGGTCATCTCGGCCGTGCAGCACGGCTGAGACCGCCAAGCACGGGCCGAGCCGCACACGCGTCGGGACCCGAGCCGCTCACGCCTCGGGGTCGAACCCCGCGACGCTGCCGTCGGCCGAGGCGTACTTCACGATGAGGCTCGCGTCCTTGCCGCCGAAGCCCTCGCCGATGAGCCGCTCGAACTGCTCGAGCGCGATGCGGGACGCCGGCATGGGCAGCCCGGCCGCTTCGCCCGCGGCGAGCGCGAAGGAGAGGTCCTTCTGGGCGAGCACCGCCGAGAAGGTGGCGTCGAACCCGCGGTTGGCGGGGCTCGTCGGCACGACGCCCGGGGCCGGGTACCAGGTGCGGAGCGGCCACGACTCCCCCGATGACACGGAGGCCACCTCGAAGAACTTCGCCGGGTCGAGCCCGAGCTCGGCGGCGAGCTGCGACCCCTCGGCGACGCCGAGCAGCGAGACGAAGAGCATGAGGTTGTTCGCGAGCTTCGCGGCGATGCCCATCGTCGGCCCACCGAGGTCGAAGACGTGCGCGGCGAGCGGCTCGACGAGACGCGTGGCCTCGGCGACATCCGCCGGATCGCCGCCGAGCATGAAGGTGAGGGTCGCCGCCTCGGCCCCCGCGATGCCGCCCGAGACGGGCGAGTCGACGAAGCGGAACCCGCGTTCGGCGGATGCCTCGTGGCAGAAGCGCGACGTCGCGACGTCGACGGTCGAGGTGTCGAGCAGCAGCGCCGAGGCGGGCACCGCCGCCCACACCCCGTCCTCTCCCCCGTAGACCTCGCGCACGTGTTCGCTGCGCGGCAGCGAGGTGAAGACGGCATCGGCGTCTCGCGCCGCCTCCTCGACGGTCGCGACGATGCGCACCCCGCGCTCGGCGGCGGCGGTGCGCGCCGCGGGCACCGGGTCGACGCCGCGCACGATGTGCCCGGCCGCGACGAGATTTCCCGCCATGGGCCCGCCCATGTGACCCAGACCGATCCACGCGATGGTGGCCATGGTTCCTCCCGACACCTCGATGTGCAGCACGCCCTCGCGTCCACGATACGGTCGGGGCCACCGGCGGGCAATGAGCCGGCCGGCATGCGAGCAGGGAGCGGGCACCCGTGTCGGGGC
>NZ_JBHURI010000109.1:0-11665 GCF_042673425.1 Agromyces sp. NPDC056965
GAGACAGGTGTCGGGGTGCCCGCTCCCTGGTCTCGTTGCGCGGGTCAGGCGTCGGCGGCGGCACCGCCCTCTGCGCCGGAAGGCACTGCGCCCGCGAGCGGCGCTGCGTCCGCGGCATCCGCGTGCGTCGCCTCGTGCTTCGCCGCGCCCTTCGCCGCGCCCTTCGCCGCGCCCTTCGCCGCCCGCTTCGCCTCGCGCCGCTCGCGGCGGCCTTCGACGAGCAGGTACAGCACGGGCACGAGCACGAGCGTCAGCAGCGTCGACGAGACGAGGCCGCCGATCACGACGATCGCGAGGTCCTGCGAGATGAACCCGCTCGAACCGGTGACGCCGAACGCCATCGGCATGAGGGCGAAGATCGTCGCGAGCGCCGTCATGAGGATCGGACGCAGGCGCTGACGGGCTCCGTTGAAGACGGCGTCGGCCACCTTCTGCCCTTGGGCGCGGTACTGGTTCACGAGGTCGATGAGCACGATCGCGTTCGTCACGACGATGCCGATCAGCATGAGCATGCCGATGAGCGCCGAGATGCCGAGCGGGCGGCCGGTCGCGAGCAGCAGGGCGATGGCGCCCGTCGCCGCGAACGGGATCGACACGAGCAGGATCAGCGGCTGGCGCAGCGACCGGAACGTCGCCACGAGCAGCATGAACACGATCGCGATCGCCACGAGCATCGCGAGGCCGAGCTGTTCGAACGACTCGGTCTGGGTCTCGGCGAGGCCGCCGATCTCGGCGGTGACGCCCTGCGGCAGGTCCAGTTCGGCGAGGCTCTCCTGCACCGACGCGGTGACGGCGCCGAGCTCGCCCTCCTCGGGCGTGATCGAGATGGTCGCGACGAGCTCGCCCGACTGACGGGCGATCGACGTCGGCACGGTGACCTCCTCGACCGTCGCGATCGCCGACAGCGGCACGAAGCCCACGGGGCTCGCGGTGCTCGGCAGCACGACCTGCTCGAGCTCGGCGATGCTCTGCGGAGCGGGGGCGCCGTCGACGTAGATGCGGTACTCCTCGCCGTCGAGGCCGATCGAGCCGATCGACTGCGGCGAGAGCGTGCCCGCCACGATGCCGAGCACCTGCACCTCGGTGAGGCCGTTCTCGAGCGCGGTGGTGCGGTCGACGGTCACCTGCACGATGGGCTGCGCTGGGGCGCGGTCGCTCGCGACCTCCGCGGCGTTCGGCGTGCCCTCGAGGGCGTCGAGGACGTCATCGGATGCCGCGGCGAGATCGCTCTCGTTCGCGGCCTGCACGATCACGTCGACCGTGCCGCCGAAGCCGCCCATCGCGGCCGAGTCGGCGATGCCGATCTCACCGGCGTCCTCGATCTCGGCGAGGCTCGCCCGGAGCTCGTCCTGCAGCGCGGCCTGGTCGACGTCCTTCGAGGTGTTCACGATGTAGGTCGCGGTGCCACCCGCACCGCCGAGCATCGACATCATGCCGCCGCCCGAGCCCGCGGTCAGCATGACGTCCTCGACGCCCTCGGTGTCGAGCAGCACGTCCTCGACCTTCTCCGCGCCCGCCGAGACCGTCTCGAGGTCGCTGCCGGCCGGGAACTCCTGCGTCACCATGACCATGTTCTGGCCGGTGGAGCCGAGGAAGTCGACCTTCAGGAACGGCACCATCGCGAAGGTGATGACGAGCAGCAGCACCGAGGAGACGAGGGTGATCACCGGATGCCGCTGCGTGCCGCGCAGCACGGGCGCGTAGCCGCGCTGCAGCCAGCCCGTGCGCTCCTTCTCCTCGGCGGCGAGGCGCGTGGCCTCGATGTCGTCGAGGTTCTTCGGCTGCCGCAGGAACCAGTACGAGAGCACGGGCACGATCGTGAGCGAGACGAGGAGCGAGGAGAGCATCGCGATCGTCACGGTGAGGGCGAACGGGGCGAAGAGCTCGCCGACCATGCCGCCGACGAGCGCGATCGGCATGAACACCGCGACCGTCGTGAGGGTCGACGAGGTGATCGCACCCGCGACCTCGCGCACGGCGCCGAGGATCGCCTGCACCTTCGCCTCGCCGTACGCGAGATGCCGCTTGATGTTCTCGATGACGACGATCGAGTCGTCGACCACGCGACCGATCGCGATCGTGAGCGCACCGAGGGTGAGCATGTTGAGCGAGTAGCCGCCGAGGTTCAGCCCGATGAAGGTCACGAGCACCGAGAGCGGGATGGAGATCGCGGTCACGAGCGTCGAACGCACCGACATGAGGAAGATCAGGATGACGACGATCGCGAAGAGGAGGCCCAGCAGGCCCTCGATCGCGAGGTGCTCGATGGACTCCTCGATGAACGGCGCCTGGCTGAAGACCACGGTCAGCTCGATGCCGTCGAGTTCGTCGGAGAGATCGGCGAGTGCATCGTCGACGGCGTGCGAGACGGCGACCACGTCGGCGCTCTGCGTGGCGACGATCGAGAGCGAGAGGGCCTCGACGCCGTTCGTGCGGGTGATCGAGGTCTGCGGCTCGGTCTCGAGCGCGACGGATGCCACGTCGCCGAGCTGCACGACCGTGCCGGGCTGCGTCGTCGACGCGAGCGGGATCCCGCGGAGCGCGTCGAGCGAGTCGATCGACTCGCCGCCCTGCACGGGCAGGAGCTGGCCGTCCTCGGTGATGCTGCCGAGGGGCATCGTGAGCCCGTTGGCCTCGAGGGCCTCGGAGATCGCCATCGGCGAGATGCCCTGCTCGGCGAGCGCCGTCTGGTCGGGGGTGATGACGACACGCTCGGTCTCGCCGCCCGAGACCGTGGCCGAGCGCACACCGTCGATGGCTTCGAGACGGGGCACCACGACGACGTCGAGGGTCGCGGAGAGCTCGCTGAGCGAGACATCCGTCGCCCCTGCGGTCAGGAACATGATCGGCAGCGACGAGGTGCTGCCCGCGAGCACCTCGGGTTCGGCGTTCTCCGGCAGCGTTCCGTCGAGCCCCGCGAGGGCGTCGTTCAGCGAGGCCGTGAACTCCTTGGCGTCGGTGCCGTACGCGTAGGCGACGGAGACCGTCGACACCCCGCTCGACGAGCTCGCGAGCACGGACTCGACGTCGTCGAGGTTCGACAGCGCGTTCGAGATCGGCAGGCTCACCTGCTCGTCCATCACCTCGGGGCTCGCTCCGGGCACGACCGTGACGACGGTCGACTGCGGCAGCTCGATCGACGGGATCAGCTCCTGCTTGAGCTGGGTCATCGAGAAGAGGCCGAAGCCCGCGATGACGAGCGTCACGAGCGCGACGAGCGCCCGGTTGGCGAGACTGAATCGGGCGAGTCTGTACATGGCCGTCCTGGGGGTCGGGAGCGTGGCGGAACCGTGGGGAATTACTTCGCGTGATACGAAGCTTAGCTTCAGGCTATGTATCGATTCCTGTGCCGTGGCTGGGAAACCGGCGGTACGGTTGTCGAGTGCAGAGCTTCGACCTCGACAGCGCCGACCATGGCGCGCTGATCGACGAACTCCTCCGCATGCAGGCGGTCATGGAGACGACGGTGGTGCCCGAGCTCGTCGAGCCGCTCCTGTCGATCCGGCTGACCATGCAGCAGTTCAAGGTGCTCGGCATCCTCATCACCGAGCCCGACGGCACCACCGTGCAGGCGCTCTCGAAGAAGCTCGAGGTCTCGCTCGCGACCATGTCGGGCATCGTCGACCGGCTGACCGGCCAGGGCATGGCCGCACGGGTCGAGGACCCGAACGATCATCGGGTCCGGCGCGTCTTCGCGACGCCGAAGGGGCTCGAGGTCGTGCAGGAACTGCTCGCCGCCCGCCCGCACTTCAGCCGCCTGCCGCTCGAGCGTCTCGACATCGACGACCTGCGCAGCCTCACTCGCGGGCTCATCGCCCTCGTCCACCTCGTGGAGTCGGAGGCCGCAGCCGCAGCCGCAGCCGAGGCCGACGAGCCAGAGGCCGAGAGCGGACCAGAGTCACCCGAGCACTGAGCTAGCCGCGGTACCACTCCTCGTCGATCGAGGCGAGGCGCGAGGGCGCCACCTCGGCGCCGAACCCGAAGAACCGCTGGAAGCTCATGATGAGGGGTCGCCAGCGGTCGGCGTCGATGCGGTTCGGGTGGCTTCGCGAGCGGACCCGATCGTGCACGTGCACGCGCACGACGTCGATCTCCACGGCGAGCGTGTCGGCCGACTCGGCGTCGGTCGCACCGTGCAGCGGATGCACCGCGGCGACCCTGCCCTCGAGGTGCACCGGGAACTCGCGCACGCGAGGCGGGGCGACGAGCTCGGCCGGGAGCGCGTGCACGCGGGCCTCGGCGAACTTGTCGAAGACGTGCCGGTACCCGGCCTCGGACTTCCGCACGGAGACCGGATCCCGCCCGGTGGTGAGGGCGAGCCGGTCGACCGCGTCGACCTCGGCGGTTGACGGGAGGTTGATGACGACCTCCCGGGTCGCCACGAGGTTGCGCCCCGTCTGCGAGCGCGCGGCGATGCCGACGACCGCCGTGTGACCGAGCCACCAGACCGACGAGTTCGGAGCGAGGTTCGCGTGCCCCAGCTTGTCGACCGTGCTGAGCAGGGCGACGGGCGTGCCGAAGTAGAGGATCGCGGGGTCGATCGGCGCGTGCGCGCTGCGTGCCGTTGCGGTGTCGATGAAGCTGCTCATGTCCTGCTCTCGTCGTCGGAGGACTCGAGTCTCGCGCGACGACGGGGGCCCTTCCGGCGCGAATCGGACATCGCGTCGCGCGGGCGCTCCCGCGCGTCAGGCCATGCCCTCCGCGGTCTGCTCGAGCTGCGACTTCGGCCGTGCGCGCTGCGTGGCGAGTGCGGTGCCCGCCGCACCGCAGACGATGACGATCGCGATCACCTCGGTGAGGGAGAAGGTCTCCGAGAGCACGAGCCAGCCGAACACGGCTGCGATCACCGGGCCGAAGCTCGTGACGATGGCGTAGATGCGCGGCGAGATGCGGCGGAGGATCCAGGTATCGAGGCTGTACGGCAACGCCGACGACAGCACGCCCACGCCGAGCAGGAGGCCCACGACGGCCCAGTCGATCGTCGCGGGGTCGAAGGTCGCCGCCGCGAACGGCACCAGCAGCGCGAGGCTGACGATGCTCGCGACGGTGAGCCCTTCGAGTCCCGGCAGGCCGTGGGCGACCTTGCGGGTGAGCAGGATGTAGCCGGCCCAGGCCGCCGCGGCGGTCAGGGCGAGCGTGACGCCCCAAGGGTCGATGTCCCCGGCATCCGACGCCCCCGGCCCGATCAGCAGCACCACCCCGGCGCCCGCGGCGAGCGCGCAGATCACGTCGAGCACGCGACGTGAGCTCGCGAGTGCGATGGCGAGCGGTCCGAGGAACTCGATCGTCGCGGCGACGCCGAGGCCGAGCAGGTGCACCGACTCGTAGAACGTGACGTTCATGACGGCGAGCACGACGCCGAGCGCGACCGCCGGCCAGAGCCGGCGCCACGTGAGCTCGGCGCGCTTCGGCCGGTAGAACGGGAGCACGGCGACGACCATCACGAGCTGGCGCACGGCGACCACGACGAACGATCCGACGATCGGGATGACGAGGCCCGCGAGCGAGGATCCGAAGTTGATGGAGACCTCGGTGCCGAGCTGCACTGCCGCTCCGGCGAGGTTCCTGCTGCCGGCCGCGCCCTGCGTGGGCGCGGGCGCCGGCGAAGGCGTCGTCTGGTCGGTCACCATACGACGATACGCGTCGATGAGCGGGCCTCAGAATCCGTCGAGGCGGGCCCGTGCCGCATCGAGGTCGGCGCCCGTGCCGGGAGCGAGCACCTCGGCGACCACGAAGCCGTCGCGGCGCACGAGGTAGACCCGATCGGCCCGCAGCCGGGCACGCCGGGGCCTGCCGGTGTCACGGCCGAAGACGTGCGCCTCGACCCCGAGCTCGGCGGCGATGCGCCGCATCGCCCGCTCGGGCACGCCGTAGCCGTGCACCTGCCACTGCATCGAACGCAGGGCGTCGAAGTTCTCGCCCGTCCACCGCAGCCGAACGCCCACGGCCGCGTCCCGGCGGGTGCCCGCGGCATCCGGAACCGGGTAGCGGATGCGGGTCTGCGAGAGGTAGCCGAACACCCGCCGACCGCCGACGAGCAGCGGCGCGAGCCGCACGACGAGTGGGCCGACGAGCGGCACGACCCGGCCGCGCACCAGGCGCGCAGTCGGCGAGGCCGAGGTCACGAGGGCGAACGCGCGATCCGTCGTCGCGACGAGCACCTCGCCGACCGGTCGCCGCTCCGCCTCGTAGCGGTCGAGCCGGGCGTCGGGCATGCCGCCGACCACGACGTCGGCGAGCGCGCAGGCGAGACCGTGCGCCTCCTGCAGCCCCGTGTTCATGCCCTGCGCACCGACCGGCGAGTGGATGTGGGCGGCGTCGCCGACGAGGAAGCAGGGCCCGTCCCTGAAGCGCGCCGCGAGGCGGTGGTGCAGCCGATAGGTCGTGAACCACGCGGATGCCGCGTACCGCACGCCGAACTCCCGGTCGAGCACCCCGCGCACGAGGGCCTCCGGCAGCTCCCCGTGCTCGTCGCGGTCGCGGTCGCGGACGACCCCGAGCAGGCGCGCACGGCCGGGGCCCATCGGGAACGCGAGCAGGAAGTGCTCGGCCGTGATGCGCACGTTGATCGCGTCGCCGACGAGGCCGGTGACGCCCGAGGCATCCGAGACGTAGAAGGTGTGCTCGTTCGTCGCGCCCTCGAAGGCGATGCCGAGCGACTCCCGCACGACCGAGTGGGCGCCGTCGGCCCCGATGCAGTACCGCGCACGCACGGTGACCGGCCCGTCGGGCCCGGCGAGTGTCGCAGTGACGGCCGGCGCGGTTCCGTGCGATGCGAGCTCGAGCCGCTCGAGGCGGTGGCCCCAGTGCACCTCCTGCCCGAGCTCGACGAGCGCGTCGACGAGCAGGCGCTCGGTGCGGCTCTGCTCGAACACCGTGATCTCGCGGAACGGCGTGACCCCGGCGCCGAGCGCGCGCAGGCGGATGCGCCCGAACGGCCGCCCCCGACCCGCCCCCGGCACCACGGTCGTCGCCGTCGAGCGCTCGGCGAGCACGCGGTCGACGAGCCCGAGCTGGTCGTAGAGCTCCATCGAGCGCGCCTGCACGGCGAGCGCGCGCGACTCGCGGGTCGGTCCGTGCTTGCCGTCGACGATCATCACGTCGACGCCGAGCTTCGCGAGGCACACGGCGGCCATGAGTCCGCTCGGACCCGCGCCGACGACGAGCACGTCGGTGTCGATGCGCCCTGCTGCCGCGCCCATGCGTCAACTGTCGCACCGCGGCGACCCGGATGCCAGACTCGAACCGGGGAGGCGCGCATGGGCGACATCGACACCGGCAACGGCGGCGATACCGGCGGCACCGGGAGCGCCGGCGAAGACGCCGCAGGCGAGAGCCTGCTCACGGTCGTCATCGCGCTCGTCGCGAACGCCCTCATCGCGATCGCGAAGACGGCCGCGGCGGCGATCACGGGTTCGGCATCGATGGTCGCGGAGGCCGCGCACTCCTGGGCCGACACCGGCAACGAGATCCTGCTCGTCATCGCCGAGCGACGCTCGCGGAAACCCGCGGATGCCCGGCATCCGCTCGGCTTCGGCAAGGACGCGTACATCTGGTCGATGTTCGCGGCGTTCGGGCTCTTCACCGCCGGTTCGGTCGTCTCGATCCAGCACGGCATCACCGAGCTGATCGACCCCGAGCCCGCGAGCGACTTCGGCGTCGCCTACGTCGTGCTCGCCATCTCGTTCGTGCTCGAGGCGATCTCGTTCGTGCGTGCGTACCGGCAGGCCCACGCGGCGGCGCGCGAACGGAGCCTGCACACGATCGAGCACGTCGCGAAGAGCTCGAACCCGACGCTCCGGGCCGTGTTCGCCGAGGACTCGGCCGCGCTCATCGGCCTCGTACTCGCGTTCCTCGGCGTGCTGCTGCACCAGGTCACCGGCTCCCCCGTGTACGACGCACTCGGGTCGATCCTCGTCGGCGTGCTGCTCGGAGTGGTCGCGGTCGTGCTCATCGGCCGCAACCGGGCGTTCCTCCTCGGCGAGGCGATCGACGACGAGTCGCGCGACGGCGTGCTCGCCGAACTGCTCGCACGCTCCGAGGTCGAGCGCGTCACGTTCCTGCACATCGAGTACACCGGTCCCGACACCGTCTTCGTGATCGCGGCGGTCGACCTCGAGGGCGATCGGGGCGAAGCGGATGTCGCGGCCGAACTGCACGCGCTCGAAGACGCCCTCGAGCAGCACCGGCAGGTGGGTCGCGCACTCCTCACCCTCTCCGACCCCGCGAGCCCGCCGCTCCTCCCGCGCCCCCGCTCGCTATCGTGAGGCAAGACGCGTGCGCGCCGAGCCGATCGGAGTCCTCATGTGGTGGAACAGGAAGCGAACCGCGTCGAAGGCCGCGACGAGCGAGACCGAAGCCGAAGCGCTCGGCGCCGACGTGCCGGGGGGCGAGCATCGCAACGCGTTCATCCTGATCGGCCTCGGCGGAGCTGCCGTCGCCGCGTTCGGCATCGCTGCACTCGCGGGCATCATCGCCCCCGTGTTCTTCGCGCTCGTGCTCACGATCTGCGTGCACCCGCTCCGGGTGTGGCTCGAAGACCACGGCGTGCCCCGCGGCCTCGCGACGGGCTCGGTCATCGCCGCCGTCACGCTGCTGCTCGTGACCTTCGGCTACGCCGTCATGGTCGCGTTCGGGCAGTTCGCGACCCTGCTGCCCGAGTTCGCCGGCGAGATCAAGGCCTGGGGCGCCGACTTCGCGCAGTGGCTCGTCTCGATCGGCATCAACGCCGACGAGGTGCACGCGCTCTTCTCCGACTTCGACCCCGGCACCGTGGTCGGGTTCGTCGGCGGACTCGTCGGCGGGCTCGCCGGCTGGACCTCGACCCTCGTCGTGCTCTTCACGATGCTGCTGCTGATGGCCATGGACGCCGGCTACCTGCCGACACTGCTGCGCCAGCTCCGGCCGCATCGCCCGCTCGTCGCGACCTCGCTCGTCAACTACGCGAGCAACGTGCGCCGGTACATGGTCGTCACCACCGTGCTCGGCGTGGCGCAGGGCCTCGTCAACTGGCTCGCGCTGACCATCATCGGCGTGCCAGGCGCATTCATCTGGGGCCTGCTCGCCTTCCTCTGCAGCTTCATCCCGAACATCGGCTACTTCATCGCGATCATCCCGCCGATCGTCTTCGGTGCGCTCGTCGGCGGCTGGCCGATGGTGATCGCGGTGATCGTCGTCTACGGACTCGTCAACGCCGTGATCCAGTCGGTCATCCAGCCGCGCGTCGTCGGCAATGCGGTCGCGCTGAGCCAGACGATCACGTTCTTCTCGGTGCTCTTCTGGGCGGTCATCATCGGCCCGATCGGCGCGATCCTCGCGATTCCGCTCACCCTGCTCGTGCGCATGGTGCTCGTCGACTCGAACCCCAACTCCTTCTGGATCAGGCCGATGCTCGGCGAGCTCGACGAGACGAAGGCCCTCATGGCCGAGTCGGATGCCGCGGCGAAGGCCGCCCGCAAGGCCAAGCGCTCGGCCATCGCACCGTCGGTCGAGTAGCGCCCGCCCGGTGGCGCCGCCTCACAACCGGATCGCGTCCAGCGACTCGAGGGGGCGCCACCCGGTGACCGCGACGGTCGACGGCATCACGTCGGCCGCCACGAGCTCGGGCATGACGAGGCCGGTGAGGCCCGCGACATCCGACACCGGCACCTGGAAGGTGCGGAACGGGCCGAGCGGCGGCGCCTCGCCCGGAGTCGGTGCGACGACCTCGCTCGTATCGACGAGCGGCGCCTGATCGACGACGAACGCCGTCGTCGCGAGCCGGCCGCCGGTGTTCCACGCGACGACCTTCCAGAATCGAAGGGGCACCCGGATGCCGCGATACGGCGGATCGCCCGCGCCGAGCACGGGCGCCGTGAAGACGCTGAGCCGCAGCCCGTACGCCTCGGCGTGCGCGAGCACGTGGTCTTCGAGGCCGAGCCACAGCTCCTTCGACTGGTTGAAGCCCGACGCCTGCGGCGCGGCGTTCGGATAGCGGAAGGTCTCGGCGTTCGCCCGTGCCGCGATCTCGCGTGCGCCCCACACGGGGTCGCGCCGGCGCACGAGGTGGCCGCGATCGAAGTCGTTGCGGGCGTAGATCTCGGGGCCCGCCTGCCAATCGGCGGGGATGCGCTCGTCGAGCCGCCAGTCGTCGCCGCGAGGCAGGTCGATGAGCGACGGCCCGTCGACGTTGACCCCGGTGACCCGCGCCAGACGCCGCACGGTGTCGAGCACGACCGAGAAGTGGAGGTACTCGAGTTCGACGGCTGCGGAGGCGTCTGCCTCGCCCACTCGCGGCATCGCCGCCGGTACTCCGAGGAACTGCGCGTCGAATCCCATGCCCCGAGTCGACCACGACCTGCCGACAAATCCGCAATGGGGAGCCCTCCACCCCCGTCCGGTCGGGACCCCCTCGTCGGCGCACCTAGGCTGGCCACCGAAGGGGGAACATTGACTGACGATTCCCGGGGCGAAGAGCCCCAACAGACCATTCCCGAGACGGCTGACGCGGCATCCGCGCCGGCGGAGGTTTCGGAGCCCGCTGCTCCCGTGTACGCACCCGTAGCAGCGGCACCCGTCCAGCCTGCGGCCGACGGTGCGGTGCCCCAGGCCAAGAAGGGCCTCGGCACGGGCGCGATCATCGGCATCATCGGCGGCGGGCTCTTCGTGCTCATCGTGCTCGTCGTTGCGATCGTGATCGCGATCAGCGCCGTGCGAGGTGTCGCCGGCGGCGGAACTCCCTTCGCAGGCGGCGGCAGCGCCGAGGAGACCGCCGAGGGCTTCCTCACCGCGATCGCCGACGCCGACGCCGAGACCGCGCTCTCGTTCGTCTACGAGACGGAGTCGTCGAGCCCGCTGCTGACCGACGAGGTGCTCGCCGCGTCGCAGAAGCTCGCGCCCCTCACCGACATCGTGATCGGCGAGCCCGACGTCACGGCCGGCTACGGGCGGGTGCCCGTGACCTACTCGATCGGAGACACGTCGGTCACCACCGAGATCTCGGTCTCGCAGATCTCCGACGAGTGGAAGATCACGGGTGGCACCGGGCAGCTGGCCGTCCACCAGCTCGACGGCCTCGAGCCGACGATCAACGGGGTCCCGGTGAGCGGCGAGTACGTCGATGCGTTCCCGGGTGCGTACGAGTACGGCGTGACCGTCGACGGGTTCGCCCTCGAGGGCGACACGATCGTCGTCGTGACCGCGCCCAGCGAGTACCCCGACACGAGCGGGATGTCCGCAGTGCTCTCGCCAGAGGCCGCCGACGCCTTCCGGCAGGCCGTCTCGACGGCGATCGACGCGTGCATCGCATCGACGACACTCGATGCCGGCTGCGGGCTGGCGATCCCGGCGACGCTGACCGACGGCACGCAGCTCACCGAGGGCACGATCACCCGTTCGATCTCGGCCGAGACCCGGGCGACGATCGCGGCCCTCGTGCCCGAGGTCAGCTACGACGTGCCCACGCTCGTGAGCGGCGGATACCTCGGCTCGGTCGAGGTCACCGCGCAGTGCACGAAGGACGGTTCGACCGGCACGTGCTCGGTGCTGTTCGGCCCGTCGCTCGGCACCCCGTCGATGAACTTCGCAACGGACGGGGCCGTCATCGAGTGGGACTGATCCACTGACACACCGACCCACTGACGCGCCGCGCCTGGCGCTCCACGAGAACGCGCGCATCGACCGACCG
>NZ_JBHURI010000110.1:0-10946 GCF_042673425.1 Agromyces sp. NPDC056965
GGCAGGAGCCCGGCCGGCATCGCCGATCGACAGGTTGCGTCAGCTGACGACGGCCTTGGTGCCGAGGCGGTCGCCCGACTCCACGTCGAACAGGTGCACGTGGTGCGGCGTCGCCGTCAGATAGACCTTGTCACCGGCGCTCGGGTGCATGCGGCCGTCGACGCGGGCGACGATGTCGGTGCGCTTGCCCTCGACCATGGAGTGGCCGTAGAGGTAGCCGTCGGCGCCGAGCTCCTCGACGAGGTCGACCTCGACCGCGAGGCCTTCGCCCTCGATGGGGGAGACGGTGATGTCCTCGGGGCGCACGCCGATGGTGGCGACCTTGCCGCTCGACTGGGCGAGCGTCTCGCGGTCGACCGGAACCGTCGCGGTGCCGAACTTCACTCCGTCGTCGACGAGGTCGGCGTGGAAGAGGTTCATCGCGGGCGAGCCGATGAAGCCGGCCACGAACACGTTGTTGGGCTTCTCATACAGGTCGCGCGGGGTGCCGACCTGCTGCAGCAGGCCGTCCTTCAGCACGGCGATGCGGTCGCCCATGGTGAGGGCCTCGGTCTGGTCGTGCGTGACGTAGACGGTCGTGACGCCCAGGCGGCGCTGGAGCGACGCGATCTGGGTGCGGGTCTGCACGCGGAGCTTCGCGTCGAGGTTCGACAGCGGCTCGTCCATGAGGAAGACCTGGGGCTGACGCACGATGGCGCGGCCCATGGCGACGCGCTGACGCTGGCCGCCCGAGAGCGCCTTCGGCTTGCGAGCCAGGTAGGGCTCGAGGTCGAGGAGCTTGGCGGCCTCGAGCACGCGAGCTGCGCGCTCCTCCTTGCCGACGCCCGCGATCTTCAGGGCGAAGCCCATGTTCTCGGCGACGGTCATGTGCGGGTAGAGCGCGTAGTTCTGGAAGACCATGGCGATGTCGCGGTCTTTCGGCGGCACGTCGGTGACGTTGCGGTCGCCGATGAAGATGTTGCCCTCGTTGACCTCTTCGAGGCCCGCGAGCATGCGGAGCGAGGTGGACTTGCCGCAACCGGAGGGGCCGACGAGGACGAGGAACTCGCCGTCTGCGACCTCGAGGTCGAGCTGGTCGACGGCGGGGCGGGTGCCGCCGGGGTAGAGGCGGGTTGCCTTGTCGAACGTGACTGACGCCATTTTCGTGTTTCTCCTTCACCGGCAGGTACGTGCCGGACGATCCGTAGTGATGGACTGCGTCGACGCTGACGCCCACTCAGTATCGCACGCGCGACGGCATGCTCCGCACCCGGCCGGGATCGGCGTACAGCGGGGATCCGGGGAGTTCGCGGAATCCGTTTGGGTGTTTCACAGCCATCCTCCCTACTATCGTGTGTGCGTCTGCATGCATACATGCACGCCCACACAGCGACCGGAGTGACCATCGATGAGCAACGGCGGATCGAATCAGCCACGCCCCACCCGTAACGAGCAGCGCGAAGCCGCGCGCGAGAAGGCGCGGGTGCTCCGCGAGGAGCAGAAGAAGCGCGAACGACGCAACAAGTGGCTCATCCAGGGCGGCGTCATCGTGGCGGTCGTCGCGATCGCGGCCATCATCGGCGGCCTGATCTTCAACAGCGTCAAGCCCGCGGGCCCCGGCCCCGCCAACATGGCGAGCGACGGCATCCTGCTCACGGGCGTCGACGGCGTGATCACCGCGACCGAGACCCCTGCGCTGGCCGCAGGCGCGACGTCGAAGCCGACCGTGCCCGACGACAGCGGCACGGTGGCGAACATCGTCACCTACATCGACTACCTGTGCCCCTTCTGCGGCCAGTTCGAGACGACGAACTCCGACTCGATCCGCACCATGGTCGAGTCGGGTGCCGCGACGCTCGAGGTGCATCCGATCGCCCTGCTGACCAACAAGTCCGCCGGAACCCAGTACTCGCTCCGCGCGGCCAACGCCGCAGCGTGCGTGGCGAACACCTCGCCGAACTCGTTCTTCGACTTCAACGCGCTGCTCTTCGAGAACCAGCCGGAGGAGACCTCGACGGGCCTCGACAACCGGGAGCTCAAGGCGCTCGCGAAGGAGGCGGGCGTGAGCTCGCTGTCGACGATCGAGCAGTGCATCGACGACACCACCTTCAAGAAGTGGGTGCAGGATGCCACGACTCGCGCCCTGAACGAACCGGTGCCGAACTCCGACCTCGAGGCCATCAAGGGAACCCCCACGGTGCTCGTGAACGGCAAGCAGTACGAGGGCTCCCTCACCGACCCGGCCGAGTTCCAGTCGTTCGTGCTGCAGGCGACCGGAGAGGCGTTCTCCGAGTCGACGTCGACCCCCTCGCCGACGCCCACCCCGGCGCCGTAACGCGCGAGACCGTTTCGAAGGCCCGGCCGAGTGCCGGGCCTTCGTCCGTTCCGCGACGTCCGCGCCATGCCCGGCCGCCGGCCGGCGATCGGTAGGATGTCCTCGAGGCATCCCCTCGCCGGCTTGGCGCAATTGGTAGCGCACCGCTCTTGTAAAGCGGTGGTTGCGGGTTCGAGTCCCGCAGCCGGCTCCACAACGTGCCGGCTCCGCTTGGATCGATGAGGCGCTTCGCGGCGGATCAGGCGGTGTGCTCGAGCCGGATCCGCACCGCTCGCACCGCGTCGTCGAAGGTGTCGTAGCGCCGGATCACCCCGGGTCTGGGGCGCATCCACAGCATCTCGTACCCCTCGCCCCGGTGATCGAGGTACCCGATGATCCGGCGGCTGCGCCCCTCTTCGAATCGGGTGTCGCAGACTCGCCACAACCCGGTGTCAACGGGGATGAGGTCGACGACGTCGTGAGTGGTTGTGATCGCCATGATGGTTCTCCCGCTTGTGGCAGTAGCTGGTGAACCCGGGTGCGAACCCCACGATGAAGGTGGCGACGGTTTCCATCACGAGCCGCCCCGGTTCCACCGATCAACGATGAAGAGCGTCGTCGACGCGACATATTGTTGACCCCGGAACAGCCGTCCGCAAGCCCCCATTCGGAGGTGCCGACGGAGCCGGCCCGGTTGCGCGCGTACGCTAGGACGGGCCGCTCGCACGTCGAGCCGCCATCTCCTCGCCGTTCCGGCGGGACGGCGCGAGGAGTCGCGGGAATCAGAGGGATGCAACACGTGGGATCCGACCAGAATCCGTCCAGATCCGGGGATGCGCCGGACGCCGGCGGGACTCCGCTCCCGAGCTCCGCGGGCACCGAGGCGCATCACCACCACCATCTCGAGCAGTCGCGCCTCCCGATCTGGATCGCGCTCGTGCTCGCCCTGCTGTTCGGCGCCGGCACCGCGCTGCAGTCGCGTGTCAACGGGCAGCTCGCGCTCGCGCTCGACGACCCGTTCGTCGCCGCGGCGATCTCCTTCGGCAGCGGGCTCGTCATCCTGCTCATCGTGCTCCCCATGTGGAAGCCGGGCCGAGCGGGGCTCGCGAGGGTCGTCGGCGCACTGCGCGGCCGCACCCTCCCGTGGTGGATGGTGCTCGGCGGACTCGCCGGCGCGTGGTTCGTGACGACGCAGGGGCTCTCGGTCGGCGTCATCGGCGTCGCGCTGTTCACCATCGCGATCGTCGCGGGTCAGACGGTCGGCGGCATCGTGTTCGACCTCATCGGGCTCGGCCCGGGCGGGCGCCGGCCGCTCAGCGCGACCCGTGTCGTCGGCGCCGTGCTCGCACTCGCGGCGATCGGCTGGGCGGTGTCGGCGCAGCTCGCGGGCGATGCCCCGATCCTGCTCATGGTGCTGCCGTTCATCGCCGGCATCGGCGCTTCGTGGCAGCAGGCGGTCAACGGCCGGGTGAAGTCCGTCGCCGACAGCGCACTCACGGCGACGGTGTTCAACTTCGCCGTGGGCACGGCGGCGCTCGTCGTCGTGATGCTCGTGCACGCGGCATCCGCCGGATGGCCCGATGCGCTGCCCGCTGAGCCCTGGCTCTACGCCGGTGGGGCGCTCGGCTGCATCTTCATCGCCGGGCAGGCGATGCTCGTGCGCCGACTCGGCGTGCTGCTGCTCGCCCTCTGCGGCGTGGCGGGGCAGCTCGTCGCGGCGCTCGCCCTCGACCTGCTGCTGCCCACCGCCGACCGCCCCGTCGACATCGCGACGATCGGCGGCACCGTGCTCGCGCTCATCGCGGTGGTGATCGCCTCGGTCCGCTGGGGGCGTCGCAAGCACGCGCTGGCGCCCGCAGAGGTCACGGGAGGGAGCTGAACCTCGACGCGGCACCGACCTCGGGGCCGCGGTCGGATCGCGTGCCGTCGTGCACGCCGCCGACGTAGAGCCAGCCCAGCAGTCGCTCGCCGTCGGCGAGGCCGTGCATCTCTGCGACGAGCGGATGCCGCGTGTGCGGCCCGGAGCGCCACATGACGCCCCACCCGGCGTCGTCGAGGAGCAGGCTCAACTGGTGGGCGACGCCAGCCGCGACGGCCTCCTGCTCCCAGGCGGGGACCTTGAAGTGCGGGGTCGTCACCGCGACGATCGCGAGCAGCAGCGGTGCTCGCAGGGGCTTCGCCGCGAGGCGGGCGCCGTGCTCGCCGTCGAGGCCCGCGGCCGCGGCGAGTGCGTCACCCAGTCGGTTCCGCGCGTCGCCGCGCAGGGCGATGAACCGCCACGGGCGCAGCGAGGCGTGGTCGGCGACCCGGCCGGCTGCTTCGAGCAGGGTCACGATCTCCGCGTCGTCGGGTGCGGCATCCGCGACCTTCGGCGACGAGCGCCGGGCGAGCATCGCC
Organism: Agromyces sp. NPDC056965; assembly: GCF_042673425.1. Taxonomy (NCBI): domain Bacteria; kingdom Bacillati; phylum Actinomycetota; class Actinomycetes; order Micrococcales; family Microbacteriaceae; genus Agromyces; species Agromyces sp. NPDC056965. Next base: position 4,691 of record NZ_JBHURI010000110.1, read on the forward strand.
TCCCGGACGGGCGACGACACTCAGGACTCGGCGGAGAAGTCGAGGGCGATCGAGTTCATGCAGTAGCGGTCGCCGGTCGGGGTCCCGAAGCCGTCGGGGAAGACGTGGCCCAGGTGCGATCCGCAGTTCGCGCAGCGCACCTCGGTGCGCACCATGCCGAGCGAGGAGTCCTCGATGAGCTGGACGGCCTCGGGCCGCACCGACTCGTAGAAGCTCGGCCACCCGCAACCCGAGTCGAACTTCGTGCCGCTCTTGAACAGCTCGGCACCGCAGGCGGCGCACGAATAGACGCCGGCCCGCTCCTCGTCGAGGAGCTCGCCCGTCCACGGGCGCTCGGTCGCCGCCTCGCGGAGCACGGCGTACTGCTCGTCGCCGAGCTCGGCGCGCCACTCGTCGTCGGTCTTGTCCACGTTGTACGCCATGAAGCGTCCTCTCAGTGCTCGCGTCGGTGCCCCTCCATGGTCGCAGGTCTGCACGCGGGGTCCGACACGGGGTGCAACGCGGCGTCGTGCCCCCGTGTTCCATCGGGCCCTCGCCGGCACACGCCGTCGCCACTCGGCTCCCGCGGAGGCGTCGGTGTCTAGGATGACCTGCAGGCGGTGCATCCGGCTCGCCTCGACGGGAGGATTGGGATGAGCGCCGAGCGCCTGCCGCACCGCCCCGCCGATTCGGCGCTCGACGAGCGCGACGAGCGGGTGCTCGCCTTCGAGGCTCGTGCCTGGCAGCATCCCGGCGCGAAGGCTGAGGCGATCCGCGACGAGTTCGGCATCTCGGCGGCCCGCTACTATCGGATCCTCGGCGAGCTCCTCGATTCACCCGCGGCGCTGCGGCACGATCCGATGCTCGTCAAGCGGCTGCAGCGGATGCGTGCGGCCCGCGCGGCGGCGCGAACGCGTCGTTCGCTCTCGATCGGCCGATCGCTCGACTGAGCGCGGCCCCGACAGACGACTGGACCCATGGCGCAGAAGTTCCCCCGCGATCGTTTCGACTCGATCCCGCACGGCATCGACCGTGTCGGTGCGCACCGAGCGCCGGCTCGCCGGGGCGCCGGGTGGATCACCTTCGGCTGGGCGGCGCTGGCGACGGTCGTGCTCGTCGCGGTCGGAATCGGCGGCGTCATGCTCTTCAACGACCGACTGAACTTCGGGGACGCCCCGGTCTCGACCCCGAGTGCGACGCCGGTCGTCACCGCCGAGCCCGTGATCGCACCCGACATCCCGGTGCTCGTGCTGAACGGAACGGCCACGGCCGGGCTCGCAGCGAAGGCCGCCGAGACGCTGACCGCCAACGGGGTTCCCGTGGCATCGACGGCCAACGCGAGCGACGACACGTTGACCGAGACGGTCGTGTACTACGCGACGCCCGAGCTCGAGGGAGCCGCCCGCGGCGTCGCGCAGTTCCTGCCCGAGGCCGATGTGCGGGTGTCCGACCAGTTCGCCGCCACCGGGAACCAGCTCGTGGTCGTACTGGGCTCCGACTACGCGACCGCCACCGCGGGCTGACCGCGCGCTGCACGCCCACGCTGGCCGTGGCCGCGAATCGTTGCCATTCCGATATCGGCTCCGCGCCGCAGGCCCTTGTGCGGGAACGTCCAGTCGTGAGTATCTGGTTTCGGCCGCTCGGAAGCTCGAGCGCACGGTTCCGTCCCTGGCACCCTGCGCCGGCGTGAGCGGTCCGGCACAGGCCACGGGCGCGTGCTGATCGGACACGGCAACATGGGAGCAACGCATGGCGAACGGAACCGTCAAGTGGTTCAACGCTGAAAAGGGCTATGGATTCATCACGGTCGACGAGGGTGGCCAGGACGTCTTCGTCCACTACTCCGCGATCGACATGTCGGGATACAAGGTCCTCGAGGAGGGCCAGCAGGTCGTCTTCGAGGTCGGCACGGGCTCGAAGGGACCGCAGGCCGAAGGCGTCCGCCCGGCCTGACCTCGATTCGCGGGGCGCGCCGCCGACGCGGCGGCGCGTTCTCGCACCTGCGACGATGCGCAGGTCTACGCTGGCCGCATGGGAGCGCAGGTCGTTCGTGCTCCGCGGCAGCGGAGAGCGCGGATCGGCGTGCTCGTCGCGGCAGCGCTGCTGCTGACCGCGTGCCAATCGGCGCCCGAGCCCGACGAAGCGCCGAGCGAGGCCCCGGTTCGGCCCTCGGCCGACGCCGCGACGTCGGCGGTGTCGTTCGCTCCACTGCGCGGAACGCCGGCGGAGGCGGCCGTGCTCGCACACCCGTCGCTCGCGGTGAAGATCGACAACCACGAGGAGGCGCGCCCCCAGATCGCGCTGAACCGCACCGACATCGTGTTCGAGGAACTCGTCGAGGGCGGCCTCACCCGATACGTCGCGATCTGGCATTCGGATGTCCCCGACGAGGTCGGACCCGTGCGATCCATCCGGCCCATGGACCCCGACATCGCCTCGCCCTTCGGCGGCATCATCGCCTACTCGGGTGGTCAGGAGCAGTTCGTCGAGATGATGATGGCGACGCCGCTCGTCAACATCGTGTTCGACTTCGACGAGACCGGGCTCTTCTACCGGGCCGACGAGCGGCCGGGGCCGCACGACGTGATCCTCCGCTCCGCCGAGGCCGTCGCCCGCAATGCCTCGCTCGCGCCGCCGCCCGTGCAGTTCGCCTACGGCACGGCCGATCCGCTCGCGGCGCCGGCCCTCGCCGCGGCGCCGACGTCGCGCGTCGACCTCGTCTTCTCCGACGGCCGGTTCCCCGCCTGGGAATGGGATGCCACGACCTCCGGCTGGCTCCGATCCCAGGAGGGGGCGCCCGACCTCGAGGCATCGGGGGAGCGCGTGCACGCCACGAACGTCGTGACCCTCCGCGTCACGATCGACTGGAGCTACGGCGAGGTGCCGAAGACCGTCCTCATCGGTTCGGGCGAAGCCTGGGTCTCCGCTGCCGGGCGAACGGCCCACGGCACGTGGACGAAGGGCGCCGCGGAATCGCCGATCACCCTCACCGCCGACGACGGCTCTCCGCTGCGGCTGGCTCCCGGCACCACGTGGGTCGAGCTCGTGCCGAGCGAGGGTTCGGCGACCTTCACGCCCTGAGCGGACAGCGTCTGGGCTCGCTTGCACTCGTGGCGGTCGAGTGCCAGAATCGATTTAGCACTCACTCGTTTTGAGTGCTAACCCAACGAATCTTTGAAGACGTCCGGGAAAGGACGAGAGAAACACATGGCAAAGATCATTGCTTTCAACGAGGAGGCCCGTCGTGGCCTCGAGCGTGGCCTCAACACGCTCGCCGACGCGGTGAAGGTGACCCTCGGCCCGCGCGGACGCAACGTCGTGCTCGAGAAGAAGTGGGGCGCACCCACGATCACGAACGACGGTGTGTCGATCGCCAAGGAGATCGAGCTCGACGACCCGTACGAGAAGATCGGTGCCGAGCTCGTCAAGGAGGTCGCCAAGAAGACCGACGACGTCGCCGGTGACGGCACCACGACCTCGGTCGTGCTCGCCCAGGCGCTCGTGCGCGAGGGCCTCCGCAACGTCGCCGCAGGCGCCGACCCCATCTCGCTGAAGCGCGGCATCGAGAAGGCCGTCCGCGCCGTCGAGGCCGAGCTCCTCGCCAACGCGAAGGACGTCGAGACGAAGGAAGAGATCGCCGCCACGGCGTCGATCTCCGCCGCCGACGAGCAGATCGGTGCGCTCATCGCCGAGGCGATCGACAAGGTCGGCAAGGAGGGCGTCGTCACCGTCGAGGAGTCGAACACCTTCGGCACCGAGCTCGAGCTGACCGAGGGCATGCGCTTCGACAAGGGCTACCTGTCGGCGTACTTCGTCACCGACCCCGAGCGTCAGGAAGCGGTCTTCGAGGACCCGTACATCCTGATCGTCAACGGCAAGGTCTCGAACATCAAGGACCTGCTGCCGATCGTCGACAAGGTCATCCAGACCGGCAAGCAGCTCCTCATCATCGCGGAAGACGTCGACGGCGAAGCACTCGCGACGCTGATCGTCAACAAGATCCGCGGCATCTTCAAGTCGGTCGCCGTCAAGGCCCCCGGCTTCGGCGACCGCCGCAAGGCGCAGCTGCAGGACATCGCGACCCTCACCGGCGGCCAGGTCATCTCCGAGGAGGTCGGCCTCAAGCTCGAGAACGTCACCCTCGACCTGCTCGGCTCGGCTCGCAAGGTCATCATCACCAAGGACGAGACGACCATCGTCGAGGGTGGCGGCGACGAGGAGGCCATTGCCGGCCGCGTCGCGCAGATCCGCAAGGAGATCGAGAACACCGACTCCGACTACGACCGCGAGAAGCTCCAGGAGCGTCTCGCCAAGCTCGCCGGCGGCGTCGCCGTCATCAAGGCGGGTGCGGCGACCGAGGTCGAGCTCAAGGAGCGCAAGCACCGCATCGAGGACGCCGTCCGCAACGCGAAGGCAGCCGTCGAAGAGGGCATCGTCGCCGGTGGTGGCGTCGCCCTCATCCAGGCCGGCAAGACCGCCTTCGAGAAGCTCGAGCTCTCGGGCGACGAGGCGACCGGTGCGAACATCGTTCGCGTCGCGATCGACGCTCCGCTCAAGCAGATCGCCCTCAACGCCGGCCTCGAGCCGGGCGTCGTGGTCGACCGCGTGCGCAACCTCCCGGTCGGCCAGGGCCTCAACGCCGCGACCGGCGAGTACGTCGACATGCTCGCCGCCGGCATCAACGACCCGGTGAAGGTCACCCGCTCCGCGCTGCTCAACGCCGCGTCGATCGCGGGCCTGTTCCTCACCACCGAGGCCGTCGTCGCCGACAAGCCCGAGAAGAACGCCGCTCCGGTCGGCGACCCGACGGGTGGCATGGACTTCTAGTCCGCGCCTCGCGAAGCACACGATGGGCGTCTCCCTCTGGGGAGGCGCCCATCGTCGTCTCCGATGATCTCGAGCGGCCGGGTCCGGACGGAGTCAGGCCCGTGCGCGGGCGTACTGCTCGCGGATCGCGGCGCAGGGCCGGCGCTCGAGCTCGGCGTCGATCTCGAGCGGCCACACGGGGCGTTCGCCGGTGAGCGCCCACCTCGCCTGCCGTGCCGCGCCGTCGGCGACGTACTCGCCGGGCACGGGCACGACGACCGGGGCATCGAAGACCTGGGCGGCGACGTGTCGCACGGCGGGGTTCTGCGCCGCGCCGCCGATGAGCAGCACTCGCGCCACCTCGACGTCCTGCCCGCGTACGGCGTCGAGGCCGTCGGCGAGTCCGCAGAGCAGCCCCTCGATGGCGGCCCTCGCGATCGAGGAGCGAGTGGTGTTCTCGAGCGTGAGTCCCGAGAACGAGGCCGTCGCGTCGGGGAGGTTCGGAGTCCGCTCGCCTTCGAAGTAGGGCACGAGCACGGCTCCGGATGCCCCGGGCTCGGCCTCGAGGGCGAGCCTGCCGAGTTCGTCATGGCCGACGCCGAGCAGCCCTGCGGTCACGTCGAGCACTCGTGCGGCGTTCAGCGTCGCGATGAGCGGCAGGCGCCGCCCCGTGGCGTCCGCGAAACCGGCGACCGTGCCGGACGGATCGGCGACGGCGGCATCCGTCACCGCGAAGACCGTACCGCTCGTGCCGATCGAGACGACGACGTCGCCCGGCGCTGCGTCGAGGCCGAGCGCGGCGGCCGCGTTGTCGCCGGCGCCGGGGCCGACGAGGATGCCGTCGGGCGTGCGGCCGGCGGGCTCGTCGGGGGCGAGCACGCGCGGCAGCACGGCATCGTGTCCGAGCGCGCGGATGAAGAGTTCGCGGTCGTACCCGTTCGGTCCCCAGTAGGCGGTGCCGCTCGCATCCGATCGGTCGGTCGTGAGCTCGCCGAGGACCGGCCCGAGCGGTGACTCGCCCACCGGGCCGAAGCCGCGAAGCCGCCAGGTGAGCCAGTCGTGGGGGAGTGCGACGGCGGCGACGCGGGCTGCGGCGTCCGGTTCGTCGTCACGCAGCCAGCGCAACTTCGTCGCCGTGAACGAGGCCACCGGCACGACGCCGGTGCGACGGGCGTACTCGTCGGCACCGACCTCGTCGATGAGGTCGCGCGCCGACCGGGCGGAACGGGTGTCGTTCCAGAGCAGGGCGTCGCGGATGACCCGGCCCTCGGCATCGAGCACGATCATGCCGTGCTGCTGACCTGCGACGGAGATCGCCTCGACGTCGTCGAGCCCGCCCGCGTCGGCGAACGCCGTGAGCAGCGCCGCCCACCACGCGGCCGGATCGACCTCGGTGCCGGCGGGGTGCGGCGCGGGGGGCGCGGGGCCCCGCCGCCCCCGCGCCGCCGGGGGGGGGGAGGGCAGAGAACCC
>NZ_JBHURI010000111.1:0-10439 GCF_042673425.1 Agromyces sp. NPDC056965
GCCGATATTTCGGCGGGCCCTTCGTCGTTCGCTTGCATTGTCGGCGGTGCGGCGTAGCTTGACGGTATGAGCGAACGAACCACCACGGTCCTCGCCTCGGTCGCCACGATGGCGGTCGCCGCAGCCGCCGCGTACTGGATGACCCTCATCGGCGCCTTCGGGCCGGCCGTCTACACCGTCGTGCTCGCACTCGTGGTCGTCTGGCTGCTCATCTCGGCCGAACGGCATCGCGGGCTCGACCAAGTCGACGACGAGTCGTTCCGTCGACGCGGCTCGGCGTACTGGCTCTGAGCCCGTACACCGGCCCCGCCTCATCGTCGATGGGTTTCAGGTCGATGGATTTCAGTGGGGGATCGCGCCCTGGTGTGCCTGCATGGCCGGCCGGATGGCGAGTGCAGCGACGATCACCGTGACCGCGCCGCATATCCACGACATCCACGCCGCCCCGAAGGTCATCGCGTCCGCGTAGCCGCCGACCCACGGCGAGATGATGAGCAGCACGCCGAGTGCCGCCTGCACGTACTCCATCGAGACCATGCCCGGTCGGGCCAGGTTCACGATTCCCGAGAGGATCAGCAGGGTGCCGAGCGTGACCATGATCGCGACCGAGGCGCCCATCGGAGCCACGAACATCGTCGACAGCACCACGGCGAGACCGGCGGCGATGGCCACCCAGTCCTCCCATCGCGTCCACTTCTTCATAGAAACCAGCCTCCTCGTGTCGGTGGCTCCCAATCGGGGGTCGATTCAACGGTAGATCCGTTCGAACACCCGGTCAATCGGGGTATTGACGACTGGCGCGGCCGCCGGATCGAGCGTTCCGGCGTCACCCGGTGATGCGGAACCCGGGTTCGCCGGTAGGCGCTCGCTTCGCGACATCCGTGCCCTCGACGACGGAGCCGGGCGGGCCGGTCGCGAGCCAGTCGAGCATGGCGGCGACGGATGCATCCTCGCCCTCGATCTCGGCCTCGACCGTGCCGTCGGCGCGATTGCGGGCCCATCCGGCGACGCCCAGTCGCTCCGCCTCGCGGCGCGCGGCGAAGCGGAAGCCCACGCCCTGCACGATCCCGTGCACGAGCACGTGTCTGCGGATCATGCGTCCAGCGTAGGCCTCCGCCTCGAGGCCGTTCGGGTTACTGCTGCGCCTGCTCGACCACGCGGGTCGCGCCCGTGCGCAGCCGGATCTCGTCGGCGACGGCGATCGCGTCGCCGGTGGGGGCATCGGACTTGCGATCGGGGCGGGCGAGGAAGAGGTAGAGCAGTCCGGTGACGAGGACGACGCCGAGACCGATCAGGACGACGTAGTCGGTGAAGAAGTCGCCCGTCGAGCCCGGCAGCGAGAGCAGCACGATCGCGAAGATGCCGTAGGCCAGCGCGAGGATGTTGACGAGCAGGCCCCACGAGCCGAGCGAGAACGGGCCGGCGGGGCGCCAGCCCTTGAACCGCTGCCGCAGCGAGGCGAGCACGACCATCTGGAATGCGACGTAGATGCCGAGCACCGCGAACGCCGTGATCGGAACCAGCAGGTCGTTGTTGGCCCAGATGAGCACCGCGATGAGGGCGGGCACGGTGCACGCCACGATGAGCGCGTTCGTCGGCACCTTGCTCTTGGGGGAGACGCGTGCGAGCCAGCGGTGCCCGGGGATCATGCCGTCGCGGGCGAACGAGAAGAGCAGGCGGCTCGCAGCGGCCTGCAGGCTCAACACGCACGAGAGGAACGCCGTGATCGCGACCACGAGGAAGATCTTGGCGCCCGCCGACCCGAGGGTGGCCTCGAGGATGCCGGGGATGGGATCGGCGTCCTCTCCGTTGACGATCGACGCGAGGTCGGGTGCCGCGAGCACGTATCCGCCGAACGAGAACAGTGCCGAGACGCCGCCGACGAGGATCGTCAGCATCATGGCCTTGGGGATGCGGCGCGCGGGGTTCGCGACCTCTTCGGCGACGTCGCCGCAGGCCTCGAAGCCGTAGAACAGGAAGAGACCGGCGAGGGCGGCGCCCATGAACGCCGCCGCGTAGCTGCCGTCGCCCTCGACGCCCATGGTGTCGAAGAAGACGCTGAACTCCTGCTTGCGCTGGAAGATCAGCAGGTAGAGGCCGAGGCCGATGACGCCGATGAGTTCGGCGGCGAGGCCGATGCGGGCGACGCGGGCGAGCCACTTCGTTCCGGTGAAGTTGATGGCGAGGGCGATGACGAGGAAGCCCAGGGTCAGCCACAGCGTGGAGTCGTTGGTGTGCTCGATGCCGAACAGGCTCGCCGCGAACCCGGATCCGAACTCGGCGACCGAGGTGATGGTGACGATCATCGCCCAGATGTAGACCCAGGCCGCCATCCAGGCGTATCGCCGGCCCCAGAGGCGGCGGGCCCACGGGTAGATGCCGCCGTGGATCGGGTACTGCGAGACGACCTCGCCGAACACGAACGAGACGAGCAGTTGGCCGGCGCCGACGATGACGATCCACCAGATCGAGGGCGGTCCGCCAATCGAGAGGGCCACCGCGAAGAGCGAGTAGACGCCGACGAGGGGCGAGAGGTACGTGAAGCCGAGGGCGAAGTTCGCCCACAGGCTCATCGATCGATTGAACGTGTCGTCGTAGCCGAGCACGCTGAGGTGCTCGCCGTCGGAGAGGCCCGCTGCGGACCCGCGATCTTCAGACATCACTGCCTTCCACTGTCTTCGCCACGCCGATCCCCCCACTCGGCGACCCCACGTCATCGTGGTGTCGCGCCAGCATAACCAGACATCCGGTCGTAAAGCTATAGTTCCGGATGATTCATTCGTCAGTGCGTTCGCGTGCTGACGCCGAGCCCGTGCAGGATCGTCGTCACGGCGCTCATGAAGACCTCGAGCTGCGTCCCGTCGGACTCCCGCGGGACGAGGGCGAAGATCTTCCGCTCGAGCCGGAAGTCGGGAACGTCGAGCACGGTCACCCCCGGGGGGAGTCGGTGCAGGGCGATGTCGGGAACGATCGAAGCGGCGAATCCGCCGGCGATGAGACCGAGCGTGACGGCGAAGTCGTCGGAGCGTGCGACGACGCGCGCCCGGAGGTCGAGTCCGCGGAACAGGCGGTCGATGACCGCGGCGTCACTGGTTCCGGGGTGGTGGAAGATCCACGGCCGGTTCTCGAGCCGGTGCAGGGGCGTGGGTTCATTCGGGGCGAGTCCCCACGCGGTCGGCACGACGACACGGAACTCGTCGTCGCCGAGCCACTCGGGCGTCACCGACTGCGGCCACGACAGTCCGCTGTCGCCGACCTGGTAGACGAGCGAGACGTCGAACTCGCGCCCAGAGCGGAGCTGCTGGATCGTCGGGGACGGGTCGGCCACCCAGAGCTGCAGGTCGATGTCGGAACTGCGCCATTCGGGCAGCTCGAAGAGCCGCTCGAGGAGCGGCGTCGCGAGGCTCGGGAAGACGGCGAGCCGCAACTCCTGGGTGATCGACGAGTGGGCGCTCGACGTCGCCGCGAGCAACGCGTCGATGTCGGCGAGCACCCGCACCGCGTGGCGCGCCATGGCGTTCGCGGCATCGGTCGGATGCGCGCTGCGCGCGGCGCGTTCGAAGAGCGGCACGCCGACCTCGCGCTCGAGCGCCGCCATCTGCTGCGACACCGCCGATGGCGTGTAGCCGAGTCGATTCGCGGCCGCGGCGAACGAGCCGAGGCGAACGGTCTCGAGGAGCGTTCGAAGGTGGACCGGATTCAGCAACAGATTTCCTAATGCTCAGCGACGAAAGGTCTCGATCACAGCCTATGGGCAAGGGGCGTCAGCTCGCCTAATCTTGCAGAAACCTCGCCCCACTTCAGACATCAACGCAAGGAACACTGTTGGTTTCGACGCTCTTCCGCCATGCCCGCTTCCACACCTTCACCGGCTCCGAGGCGCCGGTCGAAGCGGTGCTGTCCGTCGACGGCGTCATCGTCGCATCGGGCGGCGATGCCGACGTGCGTGCCGTGGCGCGCGCAGGCACGACGGAGGTCGATCTCGCGGGGCGCAGCGTCGTGCCGGGCTTCGTCGACGCCCACATCCACTCCGCCTCCTACGCGCGGGAGCGTCACGCGCTCGACCTGCGCGGCGCGAGGAGCCTCGAGGAGGCGCTCGAGGGCATCCGGGCGCACGCGCGACGACTGCCGACGGGGCAGTGGATCTTCGCCGGTCGGTGGGACTCGAACACCTGGGACGTGCCGGTGCAGCCGGATCGTCATTCGCTCGACCGGGTCTGCCCCGATCGCCCGGTCGCGCTGCCGAGCGTCGACGGACACACGATCTGGGCGAACAGCGCAGCGCTCGCGGTGATCGGCTACGACGCGTCGACCCCCGACCCGATCGGTGGCGAGATCGTCCGCGACGACCGCGGCGAACCGACCGGCATCCTCCGGGAATCCGCCCGCTACCCGCTGCGCGAGCTCATGGGCTCGCCGCTCGCCGGCGAGCTCATCGACCAGCTCCGCTCCAGCCAGGAGCACCTGCTCTCGCTCGGGCTCACCGGCCTGCACGACATCGACGGCGAGGATGCGCGATCGGCGTACCTCGAGCTCGCAGCCCAAGGGGCGCTGAAGCTCCGGATCCACAAGGCGATCACCGCCGACCATCTCGAAGCCGCGATCGAGGAGGGGCGGTTCACGGGCGATGGCGACGACTGGTTCCAGACCGGCCCGGTGAAGTTCTTCTCCGACGGTGCACTCGGATCCCACACCTCGCACATGGGCGAGGACTTCGCCGGCCAGGCGGGCAACCACGGCATCGAGGTGATCCCGTATCCGGAACTCCGCGAACTCGTGCGTCGCGCCGCGGCGGCCCGCATCGCCGTGGCCACCCACGCCATCGGGGATCAGGCCAACCACCTGGTGCTGAACGCCTACGAGGAGGTCGCGGCGCTCAGCCGCGCAGCCGGGCTCCGCCATCGCATCGAACATGCGCAGCACATCCGCTGGGACGACGTGCCCCGATTCGCCGCGCTCGAGGTCATCCCGTCGCTGCAGCCGACGCACTGCACCTCCGACATCCCGCTGTCGGAGTCGCTCCTCGCCGGCCGTGACCTCGCCAACTACGCCTGGCGATCGCTCGCCGACGCCGGCGCACATCTCGCGTTCGGATCGGATGCGCCGATCGAGGATCCGAACCCCATGCACGGGATCCACGCCGCCGTCACGCGGCAGAACGCCGTGGGATCGCCGGCGGGCGGCTGGGAGCCCGAACAACGGATCTCCGTCCGCGAGGCCCTCGCAGCGCACTCGGCCGGCGGCGCCTACGCCGCGAACCGCGAGCACCGGCAGGGGCGACTCGCGCCGGGGCAGCTCGCCGACTTCGTCGCCCTCGAACAGGATCCGTTCGACATCGAACCCGAGTCGCTCCGCGACCTCCGCGTCATGACCACGGTCGTCGGCGGCGAAGTGCGCTTCCAGCGATGAAGCCAGTCAGCACCACCACAGCCCGGTCGAAGCCGGAACCACCTCAGGAATGGAGCACCACGATGTCTGCACTCACCTCACTCGGTCGGGCTCGAACGGCCGGCCTCGCGCTCGTGCTCGGTGCCGTACTGCTCGGCACCTCGGCATGCGGCGCCCAGAGCATCGCCGACGACGGAACGTCGGACGGGCCCGCGGCCGAGCTCACCGAGACCCCCTCCGAAGACCTCGCGAAATCGGTGATCGACGGGATCGAGGCATCCGCCGACCTCGCCGACCTCGTGCCGGCGGGCATCTCGTCGGAGGGGCTCAAGATCACGACCTCGGTCGGGTACCCGCCCATGGAGATGTTCGGCACCGACGGCACCACGATCGTCGGCGTCGACGCCTCACTCGCCCGGGCGCTCGCCCGCGTGCTCGGGGTCGGCGTCACGCTCACGGACCAGGAGTTCAACGCCCAGATCCCCGGCGTGCTCACCGGCCGATTCGACGCCGTGATGTCGTCGATGACCGACAACGAGGAGCGTCGCGAGACGGTCTCCTTCGTCGACTACGTGAGCGCCGGCAACGGATTCCTCGTGCAGACCGGCAACCCCGGCGGCGTCGAGGTGCCCGAGGACCTCTGCGGTGAGATCGTCTCCGTCGTCGACAACGGCTCGTCGATGTTCCTCGCCGACGAGATCAACGCGAGCTGCGCGAGCGACGGCGCCGCCGCCGTCGAGATCCTGAAGTTCGAGGGCGACAGCGAGGCGATCCTCGCGGTCAAGAGCGGCCGCGCAGCGGCGACGATCACCGACTACCCGGTCGCGGTGCACCGCGCCGACGAGGCCGAATCGGGCCTCGAGGCGATCGCGATCGACGGTGGCGAGAGCCCGTGGGGGATCGCGATCGACAAGGAGAACACCGAACTCGTCGAGCTCCTCCGGGCCGCACTGCAGGAGCTCATCGACTCCGGTGCCTACGCCGACATCCTCGACGCCTGGGGCGTCGGTCAGATGGCCGTCGACTCGGCCGTCGTCAACGACGGACAGTAGGAGCAGCACATGCCGCACTCGGACCAGCGCGTCGCGCCGTTCACCGGCGCCGACGGTCGATCGATCCCGATCGCGCCGCGTCGCCACGTCGGCCGCTGGGTCGTCGGCGGTCTCGCACTGCTGTTCTTCGCCTGGCTCGTCTCGGCGGTCGTCTTCAACGACAACATCCGCTGGAATCGCGTCGCCGAGTACCTGTTCGCGCCGAAGATCCTGAGCGGCGTGGTCGTCACGATCGGGATCAGCTTGCTCGCGACCGTGATCGGCCTCGTGCTGGGTGTCGTGCTCGCGGTCATGCGCCTCTCGAAGAACCCGGTGCTCGGCTGGCTCGCCACCCTCTACATCTGGTTCTTCCGGGGCACGCCCGTGCTCGTGCAGCTGATCTTCTGGTACAACCTCGCGTTCCTGTTCCCGTACCTCACGCTGCAGGTGCCGTTCACCGAGATCGGCGTGCGGTGGGACACGAACCAGGTGATGACGGGCTTCACCGCCGCGATGCTGGGCCTCGGCCTGAACCTCGCAGCGTACTTCGCGGAGACGGTGCGGGCCGGCATCCAGGCCGTCGATCGCGGGCAGAGCGAGGCGGCGCTCGCGGGCGGCATGACGTCGATGCAGAACATGCGCATCATCGTGCTCCCGCAGGCGCTGCGCATCATCATCCCGCCGACCGGCAACGAGTTCATCTCGATGCTCAAGACCACGTCGCTCATCGTGGTGGTCGCCGGCAACGACCTCATGACGAACGCGAGCCAGATCTACAAGCAGAACAACCTCATCATCGAGCTGCTGATCGTCGCGAGCCTCTGGTACATGCTGCTCACGGCGATCGCGACCTACCTGCAGTCGAGGCTGGAACGACGGTTCGGCGTCGATGCCGTCCGCCTCGTGCGCGGTCCGACGTGGACGCAGTCCATGCTCCGGCGGGTCTCGGGCAACCGGGACGTCACGACGGCGACCCGCGCGATGGCCGAGGTCCGCGAGAACACGAAGGAGGAGGTGCGATGACCGAGGCACTCGTTCAGGCATCCGGTGTCACCAAGGCGTTCGGCGAGCACCTCGTGCTCCGCGGCGTCGACTTCTCGGTGCGGGCGGGCGAGGTGAGCTGCATCATCGGTCCGTCGGGCTCCGGCAAGTCGACCTTCCTGCGGTGCATCAACGCGCTCGAGACGGTCGACGACGGAGACCTCACCGTCGCCGGAGAACAGGTGGGGTACACGCTGCGCGCCGGGAGCTACCACCCGTGGGCCGATCGCGAGTTCGCGCGGTTCCGTGCCGGCATCGGCATGGTCTTCCAGCGGTTCAACCTCTACTCGCACCTCGACGCCGCCGAGAACGTCGCGGCGAGCCTCGTGCACGTGAAGAGGATGAAGAAGGACGCCGCCCGCCTGCGTGCGCTCGACGAGCTCGATCGCGTGGGCCTCGCCGACCACGCGTCGAAGCGCCCGCACCAGCTCTCGGGCGGACAGCAGCAGCGCGTGGCGATCGCTCGCGCGCTCGCGATGGATCCGGCCCTCATGCTCTTCGACGAGCCGACCTCGGCGCTCGACCCAGAGCTCGTCGACGAGGTGCTCGAATCGATGAAGGCGCTCGCCGAGGGCGGGATGACGATGGTCGTCGTGACCCATGAGATCGGGTTCGCGCGCGAGGTCGGCGACACGCTCAGCTTCTTCGACGAGGGGGTCATCGTGGAGAGCGACACTCCGGAACAGGTCGTGCGGTCGGCGTCGTCGCCGCGCACCCGCGCGTTCCTCGACAAGGTGCTCTGAGCCGCGGATGTCCCGTTCCACCGGTCGCTCGGCACGGTCGTCGACGTGCCCGATGAGACGGGGCGGGCCGCGAGCGAGCGGATGCCGCGGCATCCGTTCGGCGTACCATGGCCGCCATGGGGGAAGTGAGCGACTACATCGCCGGTCTCGACGCACCCGAGCGCGACGTCATGGAACGCATCAGGGCCCGGGCGGTCTCGCTCGTGCCCGATGCGGTCGAGGGGGTGAGCTACGGCATGCCGGCCCTGCGGTATCGGGATTCGCCGCTGCTCAGCATCATGAAGGCGAAGGCCCACATCGGGCTCTACCCGTACAGCCCGCCCGTGATCGAGGCGATCTCGTCGGAGCTCGAGGGGTATTCGTGGGCGAAGGGCACGATCCGGTTCACGCCCGAGCACCCGCTGCCCGACTCGCTCGTCGATCGCATCATCCTGCTGCGCCGCGACGAGATCGACGAGAAGAAGAAGCGCTAGCCGCGCCGTACGCCGCGCATCACGCGCGATCCACCCCCTGAACGCGCGATCCACCCCCTGAACCAAGGACCGACGTTGCCCTCGAAGCTGTTCCGCAATGCCCGCATCCACACGCTGACCGGCGAGGCGAGGCCCGCAGCGGCGCTGCTCGCCGTCGACGGCGAGATCGTCGCGATCGGCGATGACGCCGAGCTTCGGGACCTCGCCGCTCCGGGCACGATCGAGGTCGACCTCGGCGGTCTCGCGGTCGTACCGGGGTTCGTCGACGCCCACATCCACACCGCGTTGCTCGCGGGCGAGCGCGGGCAGCTCGACCTGCGCGGGGCCGGCAGCCTCGACGAGGCGCTGGCCGCGATCCGCTCGCACGCGGCGGGCCTGCCGGCGGGTCGCGGCATCTTCTGGGGCAGCTGGGACTCGAACACCTGGGCCGAGCCCGTGCAACCCGATCGCCACAGCCTCGACCGGGTCTGCCCCGATCGACCGGTCGTGCTCCCGAGCATCGACGGGCACACCGTCTGGGCCAACAGCTTCGCCCTCGCCGCAGCCGGCATCACGGCGGCGACGCCCGACCCGGTCGGGGGCGAGATCGTGCGCGATGCTCGGGGTGAGCCCACCGGCATCCTCAGGGAGGAGGCGCAACGCCCGTTCGACGCCATCATCGGCGGGCCGACGGTCGCCGACCTCGTCGAACAGCTCGCGGTCGAGCAGGAGCACCTGCTCGCGGTCGGTCTCACGGGTGTGCACGACATCGATGGCGAAGACGCCCGCGCCGCCTATCTCGAGCTGCATCGCAGCGGGCGGCTGAAGCTCCGCGTCCACAAGGCGATCCCGGCCGTCCACCTCGACGCGGCGATCGCCGAGGGCCGGTACACGGGCCAGGGCGACGACTGGTTCCAGACCGGGCCGGTCAAGCTCTTCTCCGACGGCGCGCTCGGCTCGCACACCTCGCACATGGGCGAGGCATTCGTCGGCGAGGCCGGCAATCGCGGCATCGAGGTGATCCCGTACCCGCAGCTGCGCGAGCTCGTGCGGAAGGCCGCGGTCGCGGGCATCGCCGTCGCGACGCACGCGATCGGCGACGAGGCGAACCACCTCGTGCTGAACGCGTACGCCGAGATCGCCGAGCTCAGCCGCGCCGCGGGCCTGCGGCATCGCATCGAGCACGCCCAGCACATCCGCTGGGACGACGTTCCGCGATTCGCGGAGCTCGGCGTGGTCCCGTCGCTGCAGCCGACGCATTGCACCTCGGACATCGCGCTCGCATCGACCCTGCTCGCCGGACGGAACCTCGCGAACTACGCGTGGCGCTCGCTCGCCGACTCGGGCGCGCACGTGGCCTTCGGCTCGGACGCCCCGGTCGAGAGCCCGAACCCGATGTACGCGGTGCACGCCGCCGTCACGCGGGAGGATGCCGCGGGGGAGCCGGCCGGAGGCTGGGAGCCCGAGCAGCGGGTGAGCGTCGCCGAGGCCCTCGCCGCCCACTCGGCGGGCAGTGCCTACGCGGCGCACCGCGACCACCGACAGGGAGTGCTCGCCCCCGGGATGCTCGCCGACTTCGTCGCGCTCGAGCGGGATCCGTTCGACGTGGAGCCGGGCGAGTTGCGCGACCTGCGGGTCGTCACGACGGTGGTCGGCGGCGAGGTGCGCTTCCAGCGCTGAGACGACAGATGCCCCGGGGCCTTCAGCGCCCGCAGAAGGACATCCCTGCCCTCACTCAACGCACCCGCCGGCCACCGACCGATCCCACCAACGCACTGCTGTCC